>JBMCXL010000173.1:0-6779 GCA_048621015.1 Phycisphaeraceae bacterium | reverse complement strand
GGTGCTCGTCGCCCGCGAGTGCGGGGCCGACGCCGTCGCCCACGGCGCCACCGGCAAGGGCAACGACCAGGTGCGCTTCGAGCTGACCTACAAGGCCCTGGCGCCCGAGCTGGCGATCATCAGCCCGTGGAAGGACCCGGGCTTCGAGCTCACCTCCCGCGAGGCCGCCCTCGCCTACGCCGAGGCCCACCACGTGCCGGTGGACCAGTCGGCCGCCAAGATCTACTCGCGCGACCGCAACCTCTGGCACATCTCCCACGAAGGCGCGGAGATCGAGGACCCCGCCAACGAGCCGAGCTGGCGGAACTGCCTGGTGATGAGTGTGCCGGTGGAGGACGCGCCGGACGAGGCGGAGACGGTGGAGGTCGCTTTCCAGTGCGGCACGCCCGTTTCATTGAACGGCGAAGCGCTGCCGCCGCACGAGATGATCGCGCGCTTGAACGAAATCGGTGGCAAGCACGCGGTCGGGCAGACCGTGCTGGTCGAGAACCGGCTGGTCGGCATGAAGTCGCGCGGCGTGTACGAAACGCCGGGCGGCACGATCCTTTACGAAGCGCACAAGGCGCTGGAGCAACTCTGCCTCGAGCGCGACCTGTTTCACGAGAAGGGTCGGCTCGCCTCGCGCTACGCCGAGCTGGTCTATTACGGGCAGTGGTTCCACCCGCTGCGCGAAGCGCTGCAGGCGTTCATGGATCACGCGGCCGGCGTGGTACACGGCACCGTGACAGTGAAGCTCTACAAGGGCAGAGCGCAGGCGATCAGCGCCAGCAGCGACACGAGCCTGTACGACACGGACCTGGCGAGTTTCGCCATGGGCGATTACGACGTCACCGCGGCGCGCGGGTTCATCGACCTGTTCGGGCTGCCGATGCAGGTGCGCGGCGCGAAGCAGGGGCGGGACGCGCGCGGCGCGTGATGGCCATCCCTCGGCTTTGCCGGCTTTTTCGGCTTCGCCGCTTCTTATCCGAAGATCAGTTGCAGCGTGTAGAAGAACAGGATCGCCAGGCCCGCGCCGGCGGGGATGGTGATGATCCACGACGCGAAGATGTCGCGCACGGTGTTGAGGTTCAGCGCGCTGATGCCGCGCGCGAACCCGACACCGAGCACCGCGCCGACCAGCGTCTGCGTCGTGGAGATGGGCATGGAATAGCGCGAGGCGATGACGATGGTGGTGGCGGCGGCGAACTCGGCGGCGAACCCGCGCGAGGGGGTCAGCTCGGTGATGCGCTGACCGATCGTTTGAATGACACGCCAGCCCCACGTCGCCAGGCCGATCACGATGCCCAGGCCGCCCAGCGCGAGCACGCCGGGATGCACTTCCGCCTCCATGTGCACGGCCCCAGTCTGGACGGTGTCGATGATCGCGGCGAGCGGGCCGATGGCGTTGGCCACGTCGTTGGAGCCGTGGGCGAAGGCGACGAAGGCGGCGGAGATGATCTGGAGAAAGACGAACACGCGTTCGACGCGGCGGTAGGTTTCGTGCAGCTCGGGGTTGGCGCGGGTGTCGGTCTCGGTGCGGGCGGTGCGCTCCAGTTGCTTGACCTGGCGCACGAGGTGGCCGAGCTCGCGCGTGGATTGTTCATCGGTGCTGGCCAGTTGCACGCGGCGCAGATGGCGGGCGGCTTTTTCCAGGAGCCGCTGGCGGTACTGGGCGTTGCCGGGGATGGTCGAATCCAGCGGCCGCTTCCGGCTGCGCCAGCGCACGAACATCCAGCTCGTGACGGCGGCAAACAGCCCGACACCGGTGGCGATCGGCACCGCCTGCGCCGCTTCGAGGTCGAGGTTCAGGTTTGCCAGGCCCTTGAAGACCGTCACCAGCGTCATGACGAAAAAGACGGCGAACACCAGCACGGGCGTGGCGCGGCGCGCCGCGCGCACCGGATCGGAGGAATAGAAGATGAAGCGCAGGATGAGCGTGAACAGGATGTAGGCCAGTGCCGCGGCGATAAAGGGCGTGATGATCCAGCTTCCGACGATGCCGGAAACAACGCTCCAGTCGATCGCCGCGGGCCCGCCGACCACCGCGGCGAACCCGATGATCGCGCCGACGATCGAGTGCGTCGTGGACACCGGCCAGCCGAAGTAGGACGCCAGTTGCAGCCACACGGCCGCGGCGAGCAGCGCGGCGAGCATGCCATAGACCAGCAGCTCGGGTTGGCCGGCGAACACTTCGGGGGGCACGATGCCCTTGCGCATGGTGTCGGTGACGCGCGCGCCGACGAGGAAGGCGCCGGCGAACTCCATGATGCCGGCGACGATCACGGCGCCGGTGAGCGTCAGCGCGCCGGAGCCGACGGACGTGCCCATCGCGTTGGCCACGTCGTTGGCGCCGATGGACCAGGCCATGTAAAAGCCCGCAATCAGGCCGAGGACGATCAGAATCACTCCGGCTTCGAGCATGCAGCGTTCCTGTTGGGCGTTTCAAGTTCCAGGTTTCAAGTTTCAAGTTGTCCGGCGGCTTCGCCGCCGTCTCCGCGAACTTGAAACTTGAAACCTGAAACTTGAAGCTGTCTTATTTCACAATGAGAAGGGTCCGAATCCGGTTCGCGAGGCGTTCGCTGAGGTTGCTCAGCTCGCTGATCTGGCGAAGGATGCGCGTCCAGAGGTAGAACTCGCCGTGGGTGAGTTGGTCCTCGTGGGTGAACAGGTTCTTGAGCATGTCGTGCTGCATCCGGTCCGCCTCGTGCTCCAGCTCGGCGACGTGCTGGACCAACTCCACGACGCGCTCCGCCTCCGCACCGCCGAAGGAGGTCTCCAGCAGGTCGTCCAGCTCGTGAACGATCTGGCGCACCTGGTCGAAGGCGGCGATGTTCTTCTCGAGAAACGCGCGGAGCTGCTCCTCGAACCCCGGGGGCGCGGTGAGGTGCGGCTTGAGCGTCAGCAGCGCGCCGAGGTTCTCTGCCTTGTCGGCGATGTTGTCCTGGATGCCGACGATCTCCAGCAGCCGCGTGCGATCAACCGCGAGGAACAGGCCGCGCGGCAACTGGTTCTGGATGTCGTGCTTCACGTCGTCGGCCGCGTGCTCCAGCGCCGAGATCTCCTCGGCGAGCCGTTCGACCTGCGCGCTGTCGCTGCCGGCGAGGAAGGTCTCGACCAGCTCCCGCGTCTTGTGGACGCAGTCGGTCACCTTGTCCACGTGCACCTGGAGCGGCACGAACGGCGAACGGCTGAAAAGCTTGGCGATGCTGCGCATGTCGTCAGCTCCCTATTTCCCCGCGGAGGAAGGTAGATTATCCCCGTCCGCGTGGTTCAAGCAACTCGGCGGGGGATCGCCGATTGCCAGCCGCTTGCGGCTTCGCGAACCACCACGAAGGCCGGGCGGTCACGCGAAGCCGCAAGCGGCGGACTCGTCCTCTCAACCGTTCAACACGCCGCATGACTCACGCCGTCCGTGGCAGATGAATCTGAAACGTGCTGCCGGCGCCGGGCGTGCTGTCGACGCTCACGCGGCCGCCGTGCGCCTGGGCGACGTGCTTGACGATCGACAGGCCCAGACCCGTGCCGCCGAGCGCGCGGCTGCGCGCCTTGTCGGTGCGGTAGAAACGCTCGAAGATGCGCGGCAGATGCGCCGGCTCGATGCCGCGGCCCTCGTCGGTCACCGCCAGCACCACCTCCTGCGCCGTCGCCTCCGCCGCCAGCGTCACGCGCGTCCGCTCGGGGCTGTACTTGATCGCGTTGTCCACCAGGTTCACCACCGCCTGCTCCATCAGCGGCCGATTCATTCGCGCCGTCAGCGCCGCGTCGCACGCCAGATGCAGCGCGATCCGCTTCGCCTCGGCGTGCGGCGCACAGGCTTCCATCGCCGCGTTCAGCACGTCCGCGACCGGATGCGTCTCCAACTCCACGCGCGCCTCGCCCGTCTCGTCCGCCTGCTCGATGCGCGCCAGGCTCAGCAGATCATCCACGATCGCCGCGAGCCGATCCGACTGGCGGTTGATGATCTCCAGGAAACGCCTCGCCGCGTCGGGATCTTCCGGCGCATCGTGCAGCAGTGTCTCCACGGCCGTCTTGATCGCGCTGACCGGTGTCTTGACCTCGTGCGAGACGTTGGCGACGAAGTCGCGGCGCACCACCTCCAGGCGGCGCAGGCGCGTCACGTCGTGCAGCACGAGCACCGCGCCGATGCGATGGCCCTCGCTGTCGCGCAGGATCGCGCTCTGGGCCTGCAGGTGGCGCTCGTCGGTCGGCTCGCCGGTGCGGCGCAGGGTCAGCTCGGTCTGCTGCGGCGTGTTGTCGCTGAGCGTGTGCGTGACGAATTCCTGCAGCGCCGGGTTGCGCACCGCTTCGTGGATCGGCCGGCCGATCGCGCGCGTCGGATCGAGCTTGAGCAGGTCGGCGGCGGCGCGGTTGAGGCTGAGGATCTGCTCGTCGGTGTCGATCGCGAGCACGCCCTCGACCATGGACCAGAGCAGCGCGCCCATCTCGTTGCGCTGCTGCTCGAGCGCATCGAGGCGCTGCTGAAGCTGCTGCGCCATGCGGTTGAGCGCCTCGGCCAGCGCGGACAGTTGCAACGGTCCGGTCACGTCCACCGGCCGGGAGAGATCGCCCTGCGCCAGGCGGTCCGCCGCCTGGCGCAGCCGGCGGATCGAACGGCTGATGCCGATGAGGATGATCAGCATCACCGCCGCGAACATCGCCGCGCCGATCAGCACCGCGATCACGCCGCCGTGGGTTTGCGCGAGTGGGAGAAAGGGGGGCGTGAAGGGCATCAGTGAGTCTTCAAGGTAAACAAAATGAAGTTGGGGTGGCACTGTTTAGCGTGCGGGCCGCAGGCCCGCCGCCGGTTTCATGGGAACACGCACGGCGGGCCTGCGGCCCGTGCGCTAAACGGGAGCGCGGGCGCGCGATGCGCTTCGCGGCGGATCAATCCTTGAAGCGATAGCCGATGCCGCGCACCGTTTCGATGTTCGCGCCGGGCGCACCGAGCTTGCGGCGCAGCGCCACGACCTGCACATCCACGGAGCGGTCGGTCACGGCGGCGGCGCCGTCGTGGATCGACTCGATGATCTGCTGGCGGGTGTACACCCGGCCCGGCCGGCGCGCGAGCAGTGCCAGCAGCTTGAACTCGGTCGCGGTCAGCTCCACCGCCTGGCCGGCGGCGAGGACCTCGTGGCGCTGCGGGTCGAGGCGGATGTCGTGCGCTTCGATGATGTGATCGTTCGCGGCTGGGGTGTCGCGCTCCGTTTCGGCGCGGCGCAGCACCGCTTGCATGCGCGCCAGCAACACGCGCGGGCTGAACGGCTTGGTGATGTAGTCGTCGGCGCCGATCTCGAGGCCGCGCACGATGTCGCCCTCCTCGCCCTTGGCGGTGACCATGATGATGGGCACGGCGGCGGTCGCCGGTCGGCGGCGCAGCGCGCGGCAGGCGGCCAAGCCGTCCATCGCCGGCAGCATCAGATCGAGCAGGATGAGCTGCGGGGTCGCCTCGGCCGCGCGCGTGAGCGCGTCCTCGCCCGTGGTCGCCACGCGCACGTCGTAGCCCTCGCGCTCGAGGTTGTAGCGCAGCAGCTCCAGCAGGTCCTGCTCGTCCTCGACGACGAGGATCGAGCAGCGCGTCGCGGCATCGGACTCGGCGGCAGAGGTCGGCGTGGCGAGCATGGGAACCGCTCCGGGGGGACGAGTCAGGGATGCATTTTAGACGCGAGGCTTGTGTTTAGTTTTTGTGAGCGAAGTGGTGGGGCGGGGCGCGGCGGCGGGGTTGGGGGCGACGTGCGTGTGTGGTGGGGTGGGCGCAAAAAAAGACCGCCGGCCTTGTGGGCCGGCGGTCCGTGGTTGCCTCGGTCAAGGAACGCTTCAGGGCTGGCGGCTGAGCGTTCCGTTGGTGATCAGCTTAGAACATCAGCTGATACTGCAGTCGCAGGGCGACCTGGTCCTCTTCGTCCGCTTCGTCGGGGATGAGGCCCAGACGGTCGAGCGAAGAGGCGTCGACACCGAGC
Source organism: Phycisphaeraceae bacterium (assembly GCA_048621015.1). Lineage (GTDB taxonomy): Bacteria > Planctomycetota > Phycisphaerae > Phycisphaerales > Phycisphaeraceae > JBMCXL01. The sequence continues at coordinate 843 of JBMCXL010000173.1, read as the reverse complement.
TCGCCGGTGGTGGGCACCTCATCGAGCGCCCAGAGGATGTCGGCGGTGAACTTGGCGTCATGCCGGTTGTTGTACCAGTTGAAGCCGGCGGTCACGAGGTTGACGTGGTTGTCGTCCACCGTGTCGTCCAGATCCAGGTACTCATAGCGAAGGAACGGCTGGTAGGTGTCGTCGATGGTGTAGGCACCCTGGGCGACGAAGCCATAGTAGTCCTGGTGCGGGTCGGCCATGTCCTGGAAATCGGTGTGCAAGCCGTGGAGGGCACCGAAGGCGCTCCAGCCCTGCTGCTCGAAGGTGCCGTCGAGGGTCCACGCCAGGAAGTCGTTGTTGCCGTCGTTATCACCGGTCTCGCCTTCCTCGTAGTGCACGCCGCCGCCGAGGACGATGCTCATCGGCTCACCTTCCCAGGCGGTGAAGTCGCGGGCCTGGTCCCATCCGCCGGCGATGGCCACGTCCGCGCGGCCGGTCAGGGCGAAGTCGGTGTTGTCCTCGTCGAACTGCTTGTCGTTCTCCTCGCCACCGATGTGCAGGTCCGCCTCGTGGCGGTCCTCGATCTCACCGGAGCGGACGCCGTCGTTCAGCGAGCCGCGGAGGCGGACGTTGTCCATCGGCATCCACTCGACGCCGAGGCCCTGCACGTAGCCCATGGTGAAGACCTCGTTGACCAGCGAGCGCTCGACGGCGAGCTGCTGGCCCGGGCCGACCAGCTCTTCGCGCAGGAACGGCGCCTTGAACTCACCGCCCCAGACCTTCACGTCATCGCGCAACTGGTAGCTGATCTTCGCCACTTCGAAGCTGGCGTCGTTGTCGTCCTCGTCCACGGCGATGCGCAGCTTGTAGCCC
>JBMCXL010000172.1:0-6789 GCA_048621015.1 Phycisphaeraceae bacterium | reverse complement strand
TGTCATCGGCACGGCAGGCCGGTGGCTGATCGCCGACCCCGGCTATCAGCAGTATCTCGCCACCAACGAGCGCCAGTTCACCACCGGCCCAACCGCGCACAACTGCCCGCACATCGCCGGCACCCATCAAACCAGGCGCGGCGCCGTCCAGGTGCTGCGCCGCGAACAAATCGACGAACACACCTGGCACACCGCCATCGACATGACCGGCTGCTACGAGCTCGACGCGCTCCAGCGCGCCGTGCGCCACCTCTGGCTCATCGATCGCCGCGCCGTCGTGCTCGCCGACGAGATCACCTGCGAAGCCGATACGCCGCTCGCCTGGCACTGGCACGCGCACCCGGACCTCGCCTGGTGGGTCGAGCCGCGGCGCGTCCTGCTCTACCACGATCACGACGCGCGCCACCTCTGGCTCAGCGCTCCGCAGCTTCAACTCGACGAATCCATGGTCCACCGCCTCCCCGGCTCGCGCGGCCAGCTCACCCTGATCGCCGAGCGCACCGTTGACACCGCACAAAGCTGCACGTGGTGGCTCTTCCAATGCGAGCCGACCCCTGCCGCGCCCGCGGAGGTGGACCAGACCCGGTGCCACTGGCTCGACCACACCTTCCGCACCGCATGACGTTTCTGCTGATGACGCACCCGCCGGTGCATTCGAGAGGTGAGGGACAATGCCGGTGGTGGGACTCGAACCCACACGGGGCTGTTAACCTCAACGGATTTTGAATCCGTCGCGTCTGCCAATTCCGCCACACCGGCCGGGTGGGCGTGAGGCGGCGGGTGCGGGTGGTGGGGGGCCGCCTTCTGCGACAGTTTACGCCACGGAGGCGGTTTGGCAATGAGCGGCCGTGGGGCGGTACCATCGCGGGCGCCACGGGGCGGCGGACGGTGCCAAGGGACGAGCTTCTTTCAACGGAGGGTGATGCGCATGAACTTCGTCTTCATCATCACGGACACACAGTGCAAGCACATGGTGGGTGCGTACGGCCAGCCGGTGTACGACACGCCCAATCTGGATCGACTCGCGGCGGAGGGGATGCGCTTCGAGCGGGCATACACCGCGTCGCCGGTCTGCACCGCCGCGCGCGGCGCGCTGTTCACGGGGCGGCAGTGTCAGGCGAGCGGGGCGTGGGCGAACGGCCTGTCGCCGCGCCGGCACGTGCCGATGTGGGGCGAACTGCTGCGCGAGCGCGGCTACCGGGCGGGGTACACGGGCAAGTGGCACCTAGACGGCACGCCGTACGACGGCCTCGGCGTGGCGGACGGCGGGTTTGAGGCGGAATGGTGGTATGACCGCGTGAACATGCTCGCCGACCTGCCGCCGCAGATGCGCGCGTTGTACCGGCAGAGCACCACCGCGGACGATTTGCGCGCTGCGGGGTTCGGCGTGGAGCATGTGTTCGGCCATTGCGTGGCGGACCGGGCGGTGGATTTTCTCCAGCGCGTGGGGGACGATCCGTTCACACTGGTGGTTTCGTTCGACGAGCCGCACGATCCGTGGATGGCGCCGGCGGAATACTGGGAGCAGTTCAAGCCGGGCGACCTGCCGGGCCGGCCCAATTATGCCGCGGACGTGAGCGACAAGCCCAGACTTCAACAGGTGTGGGCGCGCGAGGTCGCGGAGGATCACCAGGATCCGACGTGGGAGCAGTTGGTCGCCAAACGCCTGAAATTCTTCGGGTGCAATGCGTACATCGACCGCGAGATCGGCCGGGTGATCGACGCGGTCGATCAACAACACGGCGATGACACCGTGATCATCTACACCTCCGATCACGGTGACCAACTCGGCTCGCACGGCCTGCACGACAAGGGCGCGATGATGTACCAGGAGACGACCAACGTCCCCTTCATCGTGCGCGGCCCCGGTATCCCGCAAGGCGCCGTAAGCCATGCGCTGACGAGCCACCTCGACATCCTGCCGACGATCCTGGACCTTGCCGATCTCGAGCCGGCGGAGGGGATGCATGGCAGAAGCCTGCGCCCGGTGCTCGAAGACCCGTCCGCGAGCGTGCACGAGCACCTGATGATCAGCTTCAACCGCTTCGGCATCGGTGGCCGGGGGCGCGGGGGGTTCTATCCCATCCGATGCGTCATGGACGGGCGCTACAAGCTCGCGATCAACATGCTCGATCGCGATGAGCTTTACGATTTGCAGGACGATCCCTACGAGATGACCAACCACATCGACGATCCGGCGCTCGCACAGACGCGCAATGCGCTGCACGATGCGCTGCTCGCGGAGATGAAGCGCACGCAGGACCCGATGGATGGGCCGATGTGGGTGGATCGGCCGTGGCGGCCGGCGCCGTGGTCGTATGTTCGCGAGCCGATGCCGGGCTGACCTCGACTTATCGTTCGGCGGTGTCGCCTTCGTTTTTCGGCTTCAGCTCCAGCGCGGCCGAGTTCATGCAATAGCGCAGGCCGGTGGGCTTCGGACCGTCCTCGAAGACATGGCCCAAGTGTCCGCCGCAGCGGCTGCACAGCACTTCCGTGCGTGACATGCCGTGGCTCGCGTCGTGCTTGTCGACGACCGCGTCGGAATCGATCGGCTGGTAGAAGCTCGGCCAGCCGGTGCCGGACTTGTACTTGGTGTCCGAGTCGAACAGCGGCTGTCCGCAGCCGGCGCAGGCGTAGACGCCCTCGCGCTTCTCGTCCCAGTATTCGTTGTTGAAGGCCGGCTCGGTGCCCGCTTCGCGCAGCACGTGGTATTGCTGCGGCGTGAGCTGCTCGCGCCATTCAGCTTCGGTCTTCTGCACCTCGAACGCTTTTTGCGTGGTCTGTTTCTGCGGCTCCGCCATGGCCGCGCTCCTTTGCTGTTGTTCGGTGTTTTGTCCCGTCGACGTTCCGCTCTGCTGCGAGCACATCGGGGTGTAGGCTGCGACGGTGAGCAGGGCGATGAGGGGGAGGGTGGATTTCATACACTTGTTCCCGCTTATTCTAGCGGTGTGCGGGGCGCCGGAACGCGACCAGTCGCGTCGCTTCTTATGACTCGTCGGTCGCCGCAAGTTTCTGCTTGATGAGCTGCGTGACGACCTTCGGGTTGGCCTGACCCTTGGACAGCTTCATGATCTGGCCCATGAGGGCGCCGATGGCCTTGTCCTTGCCGGCCTTGATGTCGTTGACCGCTTTTTCGTTCTTCGGGTCGGCGATGACCTGCTCGACGTATTGCTCAAGCTGGCCGGTGTCGCTGACCTGCATGAGGCCTTTCTGCTCGGCAAGCTTTTCGGCGGGGTCGTCGCTGTCGCAGCAGAGGCCGAACAGCGTGTCGGCGGCGCTGGAGCCGATCTTGTCGTCGGCGAGCAGGCGGGCGATGTCGTGGACCTGCTGCGCGGTGATGCCGAGCTGGTCGATGCGCGCGTCGCGCTCGTTGGCGCATTTTGCGCCGTAGTTCAGCAGCAGTGAAGCGGCGCGCTTTGCGTCGGTGTCGAGGGCGAGGATGTTCTCGAAGAAGCGGCAGACGCTCGGCTCGTCGAGCAGGGCGCGGCTGTCTTTCGCGTTCAGGCCGAGGGTGCGCGTGTAGCGGCGGTACTTGTCCAGCGGCAACTCGGGCAGCTCGCTGCGCACCTGTTCGCGCCACGCTTGGTCGACGTGGAGTTCGACGAGGTCGGGGTCGGGGAAGTAGCGGTAGTCGTGGGCTTCTTCCTTCTCGCGCTGGAGAAGCGTGACCTCGCGGGCATCGTCCCAGCCGCGGGTGGATTTGCTGCCGGGCGTCATTTCTTCGCCGGTTTCGAGCCACTGCTCGACCTGGCGCTGGTACTCGTAGCGCACGGCGCCTTCGACGGCGCGGAAGGAGTTGAGGTTCTTGATCTCGACGATGGGGGTGCGGTACTCGCGGCCGTTTCTTTCGATGATGACGTTGATGTTCGGCTCGAAGCGCATGTGGCCGCGCTGCATGATGCCTTCGGAGACGCCGAGGTGCCGGCAGATGTCGCGCAGCGTGCGCGCGAAGGTGACGACTTCCTCGGCCGAGGTCATGTCCGGCTCGGTGACGATCTCCAGCAGGGGTGTTCCGGCGCGGTTGAGGTCGACGATGGAGTGATCGATCGGCGCGCCGCCGGGCCACTCGTGCAGCAGCTTGCCGGCGTCTTCCTCAAGGTGGGCGCGCGTGATGCGCACCGTTTTGGTCGCGTCGGGATCGTCTTCGGTCGGCAGGGGAATCTCGACGGCGCCCTCACCGCACAGCGGCATGTCGTACTGGCTGATCTGGTAGTTCTTGGGCAGGTCGGGATAGTAGTAGCTCTTGCGGTCCCACTTGGTGCGCTCGGGGATCGCACAGCCCAACGCCAAGCCGACCTTCATCGCCAGCTCCACCGCGCGGCGGTTGATCACCGGCAGCGTGCCCGGCATGCCGAGCACGACGGGGTCGGTGAGCGTGTTGGGCTCGGCGTCGCCGTAGTCGGGATGCGCGACGTTGGGCGCACTGGTGAACATCTTCGAGCGCGTGGCAAGCTCGACGTGGATCTCCAGGCCGACCATCAGGCGCGTGGTCAGGCCGGCTTCGACTGCGGCGGGCGGCACGGGGGAATGGGTGGTCATGGGGCGTTGGGTTGCCGTTGGATGTTCTGGGGTGAATGCGGCGGCACGCGGCCGCGATTCAATTCTAGTCATCGGAGCCGGCGTGCTGCGAATCGGCGGCGTCCGGTGGCTGGGCGATGGGCTGGAGTTCGGTCTGGGTTTCGAGTGACTCGAACAGCGCGGCGGCGCTGGCGGGTCGGCCGGCGAAGATGCGGTCGCCGACGATCAGCGTCGGCACGCGCCGGGCACCCGCGGCCTGGTAGATGCGCACGTTGTTGTGGATCTGCTCGGTCAGGCTGTCGTCCGCCAGCGCCGCTCGAAGCGCCGTTTCATCGACCAGCGCCTCGGCCCTGGCGCGCGCCTCGTCGAGGGCGGGCGGATCGTCGTCGGCCATCAGCCATGCATCGAACGCCGGGAACCGCGCCGGCTCCGCGCTCGCCACGGCCAGCGCCAGGTGCGCCAACTCGCAGCCATCTTCGTGGGTGGCGTGGGTGTGCTCGAGCGTGGGGTTGCAGTCGGCATCGAGCGGCACGGGCAGCATGATGAGGCCGAGCTGATCACCGTAGCGCTCGAGCGCTTCGAGCAGGTAGCGATGGGTGGCGCGGCAGTGGGGGCAGGTGTAGTCGAACAGCAGCGCGGCCCAGACGTCGGGCGCTTCCGGGCCGATTGTGGGCAGGCCGGCCGGAACCAGGTGCACCGCGCCGCCGAGGAGGGGCACGGCGTCGTCCGGTGGGCCGTTGCGCGTGGCGTCGCGCGGCGCGACCTCGATCAACTGCATCGACGGCGGCGGCTGCAACCACTGGCCGAGCACCAGCGCGGCGACGGGAACGAGGCCGACGAGCGTGAGGCGCGCCGTGGGAAGGCGCGGGGCGGCCGCGTGATCCGCACCTTCGCTGCGCTCAGGACCGGCTTGGTCGGGGTCGGCCGTGGGTTCGGCTGGTGTGGTGGGGCGCGGGACGAACACCAGCAGCGCGAGGGCGGCGCCGCTGAGGTGGACGGTGATGCAATACTTGCAGAACGCCTGCACGATCAGGCCCTGCACGAGCGTAAACCAGACCGCCGCGCCCAGCGCGACGACCGCGCCGATCCAGAGCATGCCCCAGGCGAAGCGCTGTCGTTGCGCGGGTTGAGTGGGGCCGAGGTGGAGCGTGGCGCCGAGCATCAGCGCATAGAGGAGCAGCGCGGGGGCGCCGACGGGGATGCCGAACCAGTGCGCCCAGTCGCTGCCCAGCACCTGGTCGCACCCGGAGCCGGTACCGCAGCCGGGCAGGGCACCATGGCGGAAGCCTTCGTAGGCCAGCACCCCGCTGCCGACCATCGCCAGCGCCGCCAGGGCGCGCATCGCCCAGCGCCGCACGGCTCCGACGGGGGACAACATGACAGGCGATTCGCTCATCGTGTCACAGCATAGCTGCGTGCGCAGCGGTTGGGAACGAAATGCCACGTCTCGCCCCCTCGGCTCCCCCCGGCGACTCGGCCAGCCGGCCCGCTGCGGCACCCTGCCCGCGTGGAGTCGGAAACGCCCATGAGCGAGGCCGATCACCATCGGCCGCGCCGCGGGCGCGTCAAATCATGTGTTCTTTATCTTCCGGTCCGTTGCGCTTTCATGATGGCGCTGCGGTGCCTGCTCAGCACAGTGCCGGGTCGCGCCGACCGAGCTTTTCGAATGCGGCGATGCGCAGGCGGCACGCATCGCAGCGTTCGCACGGTCGCGCCCCGAGTGGGTGGCTCGCATCCGTCTGCGGGTCGTAGCATGAATGCGTCAGCGCATAATCCACGCCCAGCGTCAGGCCGCGCTCGATGATGGCGGTCTTGGGCAGGTCGATCAGCGGTGCCTGGATGGTGAGCGCGCGGTGCTGCTCGACGGCGGCTTTGGTGGCGAGGTTCGCCATGCGCTCGAAGGCGCGGATGTATTCCGGCCGGCAGTCGGGATAGCCGGAGTAGTCCACGGCGTTGACGCCGATGAAGATGTCAGTCGCTTCGAGGACTTCCGCGAGCGCGAGGGCGTAGCTGAGAAAGATGGTGTTGCGTGCGGGAACGTAGGTGACGGGAATGGCCGCGCTCATCTGCGCCTCATCGCGGTCCTTGGGTACATCGATGTCGCTGGTCAGCGCCGAGCCACCGAACGCGCGCAGGTCGATCGTGGCCCAGCGATGCGAGGCGACGCCGACCTGCTGCGCGACGCGCTTGGCCGCTTCGATCTCGACGCGGTGGCGCTGGCCATAGTCGAAGCTCAGCGCGTGGCAGGCGTAACGCTGCTCGCGCGCGATC
>JBMCXL010000171.1:0-6846 GCA_048621015.1 Phycisphaeraceae bacterium | reverse complement strand
GGTGCTGCGCCGCCTCGGTCCGGGCACGAGCACCGTCACCGCCTCCGCCGGGGCGACGTCTGCTGCGTCAACTGATGGCATCCATCAGAATGTCGAGGATGCCGTCGCCGTCGCGCAGCGCGGTCACCAGCAGCTCGTCGCCGCCGGCCTCGACACGCGCGACCGCATCTGCCAGCGCATCAAGCAGATCGTCAAGGACCACGCGGAGGAGTGGGGCCGATTCGAGCTCGACGAGACCGGCGTCGGTCGGCTCGATCACAAGGTCGCCAAGCTCGAGCTGATCGAGAACGTGCCCGGCGTCGAGTTCCTGCGCGCCCATGCCACGGTCGCGCATTCCGGTGACGCGGGCATCGGTCTCGACGAAGCCGCGCCGTGGGGCGTGCTCGGCGTCATCACGCCCGTCACCCACTCCATCCCCACCATGGCCGCCAACGCGATCAACATGATCGCCGCCGGCAACAGCATGGTCGTCAACCCGCACCCCTCCGGCGCCAAGTCGTGCGTGCTCGCCGCGCGCGTCTTCAACCAGGCGATCAAGCGCGAGTTCGACATCGACCCGCTGGTCAACGTGATGGAAACGCCCACGCTCGAAACCGCCAGCGCCATCTTCGAGCACACGCAGATCCCGCTGCTGGTCGTCACCGGTGGCCCCGGCGTCGCCCGCGCCGCGCTCGCCCAGGCCAAGCGCGCCATCGTCGCCGGCCCGGGCAATCCCCCCGTCGTCATCGACGAATCCGCCGACCTCGACAACGCCGCCCGCTCCATCATCCAGGGCGCTGGCTTCGATAACAACCTGCTCTGCATCGGCGAGAAAGAAGTCTTCGTCGTCGAGTCCGTCTTCGAGCAGTCCCTCGCCGCGATGGAGCGCGCCGGTGCGATGCGCTTGAATGCACAACAGATCGACGCGCTCACAAAAGTCGCCTTCAACTGGGAAAAGGATCACTACGCCGTCGACAAGGACCTCGTCGGCCGCGACGCGCAGGAATTAGGCAAGGCCGCCGGTTTCGACGTGCCCGCCGGCGTGGACGTGCTCTTCGGCGAGACCGACGAGTCCAACCCCTTCGTGCCCGAGGAGCAGATGATGCCCTTCGTGCCGTTCGTGCGGTCGCGCAATTTCGATCACGCGCTCGACCTGGCGATCAAGCACGAGCATGGCTTCGGCCACACCGCCATCATCCACTCCAACAACCTCGAGCACATCACGCGCATGGGCCGCGCGTGCAACACGACCGTCTTCGTCGCCAACGGACCCTGCACCGCGGGCCTCGGCATTGGCGGCGAGGGATACCCCAGCTACTCCATCGCCACACCGACCGGCGAAGGCATCACCAACCCCCTGACATTCACCCGCTTCCGCCGCGTCGGCATAAGCGGCGCACTGCGAATCGTATAGAAGCCCCAACCCCGGTATGAAGCGACGCGACTTGTCGCGTTTTCCACCATGCAGCTCGCACTCGTCCAAGGCCGCGCCACCGCCACCGTCAAGCACCGCTCACTCCAGCGGCGCAAGCTGCTGATCTGCCAGTTGCTCGGCGGCGACGGCCAGCCCGCCGGCGATCCCGTCCTCGCCGTGGACAGCCTCGGCGCCGGCGCGGGCGACAAGGTGATCCTCACCAGCGACGGCCTGGGCCTGCGCGAGCTGCTCGATGACAACAACAGCCCGGCGCGCTGGTGGACGCTCGGCATCGCGGATGAATAACCCGAATCGTCATGGCTGAGAACTTCGACGAAAAACTCGTGCAGGAAATCGTCGAGCGCGTGCTCGCGATGGTGCGCGAGGCGCAGGCGCAGCAGGGCGCCGCGTCGTCGGACGGCGCGCCCGCGCGCGAGCCGACGCGCACGCATGCACGCATCCAGCCGCCCGCCGGCGTCTGCACCGGGGATTACTCGAAGTTCACCGAGCTCGCCGATCGCCCCGTCGGCGCGGCGCCGGCCAATCCGAACGCGGAAACGCAAGCCAAGCTGCAGCCGCAGCCGGGCGCGCGCTCGCCCCTGGCGCTGACCGGCATCGTGACGGCGCAGCAGCTTCAGGAAGCGATCGACGCGGCGTCGGACGGCGTGGCGCGTCTCGCCGCCGATGCGCGCCTCACGCCGCTGGCCAACGACTTCGCCCGCCAGCACCCGGAAAAGATCCAGCGCGTCAGTCGACAGACCCAGACCGCCGAGCACAGCGCCGAAACGCCCTGGCTCTGGTGGGCGGACGGCCATTGCCCGGCGGTGCAGTCACTGACGAGTCAGCTCGGCGGTCGTCTGCGCCCCAGCGCCGCGCCGCGCAGCGAAAGCGGCCTGGCGCAGATCGTCGGCGACCTGGCACAGGCGGTGGGCGCGGGACAGGTGCAGGGCGGCTTGCTCTTTGTGCGCAGCGGTGCGCGGGCGGTCTGTTACGCGAACCGGTGCCCGGCCCTGCGCGCCGTGGTGGGCACCTGCCCGGAGAGCGTCGAGCAAGGGGTGACCGAACTCGGCGCCAACGTGCTGGTCGTGGAGTATCCGCACGTGAGCGCGAACACGATGCAGGCAATGGTGCAGCGCGTGCTGCAATCGTCGCCGCGGCCGCCCGCTGATGTGCAGCGCCACCTGAACGAGTTGCAGCGCGGCGGTGCTGGTTTGAAGTGAGAGAGTCATGCGAATCGCGCGCGTCATCGGAACGGTCACGCTCAACAGTCGGCTGCCGGGCTTCAAGCCGGGCCGACTGCTGATCGCCGATGCGCTGGATGGACAGGCGCTGGAAGGCTTTGCGCAGACAGGCCACTTGACCGCGCGCAAGGCGCCGATGCCCGAGTCGCTGGTCGTTTACGACGAGCTGGGCGCCGGCGTGGGTCAGATCATCGCGGTGAGCGAGGGTCGCGAGGCGTCGATGCCGTTCTATCCCGAGAAGGTGCCGGTGGACGCGTACAACGCGGCGATTCTGGATGAAGTGGAGATCACGCGGCGCGCGCCGCAGAAGGTGTCAGCATGAGTGCATTCAGTGGCATGAACCATCAGAACCTGCGGCCGTTGAAGGAGCAGATGTGCGAGGTCGGCCGGCGCATCTGGCAGAAAGGTTTCTGCGCCGGTAACGAAGGCAACCATTCGTTGCGCCTGCCGTCACAGAACGGCGAGGAACGCTATCTCTGCACGCCGACCGGCATCAGCAAGGGCTTTCTGGAGCCGAACGACATCTGCGTGATCGACGGCAGCGCGAACCTGATCGAGCGCAACGTCAACGGCCGCAAGCCCAGCAGCGAAATGAAGCTGCACCTGGCGATCTATCATCATCGGCCGGACGTGCAGGCGGTGATCCACAGCCATCCGCCGCACGCCACCGCGTTCGCCGTGGCCGGCATCCCGCTGCCCGAGGCGATTCATCCGGAGGCGGAGGTGTTCCTCGGCCGGATCAAGTATGCGCCCTATGCGCTGCCCTCGACCGATGCGCTGCCCGCGAGCGTGACGCCGCTGATCGAGTCCGACACGACCACGGTGCTCATGGGCAACCACGGCACCGTCAACTTTTCAAGCAAAGACCTGATCGATGCGTATTACAAGCTCGAGATCATCGACGCGTACTCGCGCATCCTGCTGCTGTCCAGGCAGCTCGGCCGGGTGAACGTGCTGAATACGCAGGAGATGGTCGATCTGCTGCGCGTGAAGCAGAAGTTCGGTCTCGAGGACAGCCGCCTCGCGTGCGCCGAGGAAGGCTGCATCGGCCAGGAGAACCAACCGTTCCTCGCCAGCTTCGACGTGCGCCCCGCCGGTGCCACCTGTTCCTGCGACGGCGGCGCGGTGCAGCAGCGCCACGGCCAGTCGCCCCAGGCGACGGAACAGTCATCAACCGACTCGGTGTTTGAGCAGATGGTGCAGACCATCACCGACCAGATTCTCGCGGCGAGGAAATAGGTTTCTGGTTTCTCGTTTCCGGTTTCTGGTTGCCCGGCAGCTTCGCTGCCATCGGATCGCAACCAGAAATCTGAAACCAGAAACAAGAAACTGGAGCAAAGCGATATGAGCATCAAGGTAGCGATCATCGGAGGCGGCGGCCGCGTCGGATCGAACGCGGCGTACGCGCTGCAATGCGCCGGCATCGTGCGCGAGATCACGCTCGTGGACGTCGACCAGGAACTCGCCGCGGGCGAAGCGCTCGACCTGCTGCACGGCACGGCCATCGCCGGCGACCAGGTCATCAACTCCGGCGACACGTCGCGCGCCGCCGACGCGGACGTCGTCTGCATCACCGCCGGCTCGCGCCGCAAGCCCGACGAGTCGCGCCTCGACCTGATAAACCGCAACGTTTCCATCTTCAAGGCCATCCTCGACGACCTGAAGGCCGCGAACCTGCGCAAGGACGCGATCATCTTCGTCGTCTCCAACCCGGTCGACGTGCTGACGCGCCTCGCGATTGAACATCTCGGCTGGCCGGCGCAGCGCACGCTCGGCCTGGGCACGGTGCTCGACACCGCGCGCTTCTGCTCGCTCATCGCCGAGGCCAAGCGGCTCCCGCCCACGCAGGTCGAAGCGCTCATTCTTGGCGAGCACGGCGACACCATGACGCCGATCTGGTCCAGCGCCACCGTCGGCGGCGTGGCGCTGACCAAGGTGATGACGACCAACGAGCAGAACGAACTGTTCAAGCGCACGCAGGGCAGCGGCGCCGAGGTCATCAAGCGCAAGGGCGGCGCCGGTTATGCCGTGGGCGTGTCCATTGCCAAGGTGATCCACAGCATCGCGCTCGATCAGCGGCGCATCCTGCCGGTCAGCGCGCAGACCAACGGCGAGTACGGCATCCGCCAGACGTGCCTGAGCGTGCCCACTGTCGTCGGCCGCGATGGCGTGCTCGAGCGCCACGAGGTCGAGCTCTGGCCCAAGGAAATGTCCGGCATCCAGGGCAGCGCCCGGGCGCTGGACGAGACGTGGGGCAAGATCGGGTGAGATCAGATGAGCCACAGATGAACACGGATGAACACAGATAAGAATTCAGAAGACAGAAGACAGAAGACAGAATTTGTGATTCCGACTTCGCGCTTTTCGCGTCTTCGCGATTCATCAAATCATCTGTGTTTATCCGTGTTCATCCGTGGCTAAAAATGACCTGAGCGGAGTCAGCGATTCATGGTGAATGGCAACGATCAGCGGCCGAACATCCTCTTCATCATGGACGACCAGCACCGGTTTGACTGGCTCGGCTGTGCCGGTGCGGACTGGGTGAACACGCCGAACATCGACCGTCTCGCCGCACGCGGCATGCGCTTCACCAACTGCTACACCAACGCGCCGGTCTGCGCCCCGGCGCGCATCGCACTGGCGACGGGCAAGCAGATCACGCGCGTCGGCGCGTTGAGCAACGGCGCCTACCTGCCGCTGAGCGCGCCCACGTACTACCAGCGGCTGCGCGATCACGGCTACTACGTCGGCTGCGTCGGCAAGCTCGACCTGGCCAAGCCCGACCGCTACAACGGCATCCGTGGCGATCGGCCGATCACCTACGCCTGGGGCTTCACGCATCCGATCGAGTGCGAGGGCAAGATGCACGCCGGCGGCTATTCGGAGCCGATCGGACCGTACACCGCCCATCTGCACGAGCGTGGCCTGCTTCAGAAGTTCCACGAGGACTACAAGCAGCGCAGCATGACCGGCTGGGCGATCGACACGCGCGACTCGGTCCTGCCCACCGAGGACTTCGAGGACGCCTACATCGGCCGGCGCGCCGCGGAATGGATCGCCGACATTCCCGACGACTTTCCGTTTCACCTGTTCGTCAGCTTCGTCGGCCCGCACGATCCGTTCGACCCGCCTACCGAGTACGCCGAGCGCTATCGCGGCGCGGACATGCCCGAGCCGATCCCGCCCGCCGGCGAGGACAAGCCCGAATCCATTCGCCGCAAAGCCGAGGCACTCGAGCATGCCGGACGCACGCCCGAGCAGATCGCCGAGGCGCGCCGGCAGTACAGCGCGGCGGTGGAGCAGATCGACGACGAGGTCGGCCGCATGATCGGCGCGCTCGAGCAGCGCGGCATGCTGGAGAACACCTACATCATCTTCAGCTCCGATCACGGCGAGATGCTCGGCGACCACGGACTGTACACCAAGAGCGTGCCGTTCGAGGCGGCGGCGCACGTGCCGCTGATCATCGCCGGCCCCGGTATTCCCGCCGGCCGCACATCCGATGCGATGGTGGAGCTGATCGACCTGAACCCGACGATCTGCGACCTGGCCGGCGTCGAGCCGGCGCCGAGCCTCGACGCGCGCTCGCTCGCGCCGGTGTTGCGCGAGGAGGCGAACGAGCATCGCAGCGAAGTGCTCAGCATGTTGATGGGCTTCCAGTTCGTCTGCGACGGCCGACACAAGCTGATCCAGTACGTGAACGCCGGCAATGCGCTTTATGACATCGAGCAGGACCCCGCCGAGCAGCGCAACGTGGTCGACGAGCATCCGGACGTCGCGCGGCGCCTGGGTCAGCGGTTGAACCAGCGATTGCGGGAAGGCGCCTGGCATCACTGAGCGCGGCTGCGCCCGTGGAGAAGCGGCATGAGCAAGTCACTGGACACCAAGCTGGCACGCATCCGCGCGGATTCGTCGTGCGGCGATTTCATTCTCGCCGACGCCAAGGACGCGGACATGGCCGCGGGCATGGCGGCGCCGGGCCAGTCGCCCGAGCATCACGCGCAGGAAGGTCGCTTCCGCAGCCTCGCCGAATATCGCGAGCTGATTCGCCAGAACGTGCGCCAGGGCCTGGTCGACATCATGCTGATGAGCGCTTCGACCAGCGAGGTGCTGACCATTCAGGAGCGGCTGTTCGACGACAGTCACGTCACCCCCGCGTGCCGCGCCAATGACACGACCGACATCTGGCTGGCCGAGGGCGGAGCGTACACC
>JBMCXL010000170.1:0-6855 GCA_048621015.1 Phycisphaeraceae bacterium | reverse complement strand
GCGCTCGGCGTCATCGAGGTCGTCGGCTTCTGCCCCGCGATGGTCATCCTCGACCGCGTCGAGAAAGCCGCCAACGTGCAACTGCTCCAGGCCGAGTTGAACGACTACTACGGCCTGGTCGTGAAGGTCCAGGGCGACCCCGCCGCCCTCCGCGCCGCCATCGCCGCCGGCGAGGAGATCGCCCGGCGCATGCATGCCGACTGCGTCACCACCATCATCGACGCCCCTGACCGCGAAGCGTGGAAAGCCATCGAAGCGCCGCGCGAATATCAACCGCTCATCGAGCAGGACATCGTCTACATCCCCGAGTTCCACCGCGCCGCGCCGCAGACCGCGAGCGCGAGCAAGGAGCATACCGTGAGTGAAGGCAATCAGCAGTTCGCCATCGGCCTGATCGAAACCCAGGGCTTCACCGCCGTCATCGAAGCCATCGACACCGCCTGCAAGGCCGCCAACGTCGAGGTCATCGGCAAGGAAAAGCTCGGCGGCGGGTACGTCACCGTGCTCATCAAGGGCGACGTCGCCGCGGTCGAAGCCGCCGTCGCCTCCGGCCGCGAGCGCGTGGGCAACCTCGGCAAGCTCATCGCCGCCCACGTCATCGCCCGCCCCAGCGACTCCATCCTCGCGCTGTTACCGAAATAATTAGCCACAGATGAACACAGATAAACACAGATAGAAACCGCACACACTGCCGCAATTTTCTTACGAAGCGACGCGACTTGTCGCGCTTCTGATTTCTTATCCGTGTTTATCTGAGTTCATCTGTGGCTAAAAATGCTCAACTAAATACCACCATGACCGCCACGCTCCACACAACCTCGCCGCCGCCCACCCTCGACGCCGCCGCCCTCGAGCGCGCCCTGCGCGGCCATGTCCGCGGCGATATCTCCTTCGACACGCTCACGCGCGGCCTGCACAGCACCGACGCCTCGCACTACCAGATCATGCCCGCCTGCGTCGTCTGGCCGCGCGACGCCGACGACGCCGCCACCGCCGTGCGCATCGCCGGCGAACACCACTGCCCCGTCACCCCGCGCGGCGGCGCAACCTCCCTCTCCGGCCAAACCACCTGGACCGGCATGGTGCTCGACTGCTCGCGCTACATGGACGGGTTGCTTGAAGTCAACGTCGCCGAGCAGTGGGCGCGCGTCGGCCCCGGCATGATCCGCGATCAACTCAACAACGCCGTCAAAAAACACAAGCTCCACTTCGCCCCCGACCCCGCCACCGGCGACCGCGCCACCGTCGGCGGCATGATCGGCAACAACTCCTCCGGCACCCACTCCATCGTCCACGGCAAAACCGTCGATCACGTCCTCGAATGCACCGTCGCCCTCGCCGACGGCACCGTGCTCACGCTTGGCCCCGAAACCGCCGCGCAGTGGAGCAACACCGCCGCCGGCAACGACCGGGCCGCTGAAATCCACCGGCGATTCCAACAGATCATCGACGACAACCGCGACGAGATCACCCGCCGCTTCCCCAAGGTCATGCGCCGCGTCAGCGGCTATAACCTCGACCGTTTCCTGCATGACATTCACGAGCGCCCCTGGAACCTTGCCGAGCTGATCGTCGGCAGCGAAGGCACGCTCGGCGCGCTGCTCGAAGCGAAGATCAAGCTCTCCCCCCTGCCCGAGGCGACATCCGTCGTCGTCGTTCACTTCGACGATCTGCTGCGCTCGCTCGAAGCGGTCTCGCCGATCCTCGAACACCACCCCGCGGCCGTGGAGATTCTCGACAAGGTCATCCTCGATGAGGCGAAAAAGAACCGCTCCACCGCCCGCCTCGCCGCCGACTTTATCGAAGGCGCGCCCGATGCGGTGTTGATCGTCGAATTCTTCGGCGATACCAATGACGAAGTCGCCGACAAAGCCGAGCGCCTTGCCGACAACCTGCGTCATCGCAACATCGGCTACGCCCACCCCATTCGCACCGTCCCCGACCGCCAGCAGAACGTCTGGAAACTCCGCAAGCTCGCCCTTGGCCTCGCCAGCAACGTCCCTGGCCCGCGCAAGCGCCAGGCGTTCGTGGAAGATGCGTGCGTCCCCGTCGAAGTCCTGCCCGAATACATCGGCAAGGTCCTCGACTTCTGTAAAGAGCAGGATGCCCCCGTTTCCCTCTACGGCCACGCCTCCGTCGGCGTCATTCATCTCGAGCCGATGCTCGATCTTCATCTCGAAGCCGAGCGCCAGAAGATGCGCGCCATCTCCGAGCGCGTCTTCGAGCTGGTCTGCCACTACCAGGGCTCATGGTCCGGCGAGCACGGCGACGGCATCGTGCGCGGCGGCCAGCTTCAGCGCTTCTTCGGCGACCAGATCTATCAAGCCTTCCGCGACGTCAAAACGCTGTTCGACCCCGCCGGCCTGATGAACCCCGGCAAGATCATCGACACGCCTTCGATGACCGAAAACCTGCGCTACAACGACAACTACCGCGTCGCCGAGGTGCCCAACACCTTCCACTACCGCGACCAGGGCGGCTTCCAGCTTGCGGTGGAACAATGCAACGGCGTCGGCGCCTGCCGCAAGCTCGGGGCTGGCACGATGTGCCCCAGCTACATGGCCACACGCGACGAGGAGCATTCCACGCGCGGCCGCGCCAATGCGCTGCGCCTGGCCATGACCAACCAGGTCAAGCTCAACCACGAAGCGCTCACCAGCGACCGCCTGCACCAGACGCTCGACCTTTGCCTCTCCTGCAAGGCCTGCAAGAGCGAGTGCCCCAACAGCGTCGACATGGCACGCCTCAAGAGCGACTTCCTCCAGATGTATCACGACCGCCACGGGACGCCGCTCGCGACGCGCATGATCGCGCACATGCCGCGCATGGCGCGCCTCGTCGCCGGTCCGCTTGCGCCGCTGGTCAACGCCGTGCAGCGCAGCCGGCCGTTCAAATGGTTTATGGCCAAGTACGGCAAGGTCGACCCGCGCCGGTCACTGCCCGCCTTCGCACGCGAGCCACTGCCCCAATGGTTTCGCCACCGTGAGAAGCGCAGCGACGCACGCAACGGCCGCGTCGTGCTGTTTGATGACACCTATGCCAACTACTTCGAACCGCGCATCGGCCGCGCCGCGGTGAACCTGCTGGAAAGCTGCGGCTACGAAGTCATCCTCGCCTCCGCCGGCTGCTGTCAGCGCACGCGCATCTCCAGCGGCCTCCTGCGCGCAGCGAAAGAGGACGGCGAACGCACTTTTCAGAAGCTCGACGCTTACGCTAAGGCAGGTTTACCCATCCTCGTCCTCGAGCCGAGCTGCGCCTCGGCGCTCACCGACGACCTGCCCGACCTGCTCGACGACGCCGACCTTGCGCAGCGCGTCGCGAAGCAGGTGAAGATGATCGACGTCTTCCTCGCCGAGGAACTCGGCGCCGGCCGCCTCGATCAGGCGTTCACCACCAAGGCCAAGCGGATCCTCCTGCACGGCCACTGCCACCAGAAATCGCTCTACGGCACCGAAGCGATGCGCCGCATCCTCGACACCATCCCCGACCTCACCGTCAACGAAGTCGACGCCGGCTGCTGCGGCATGGCCGGCGCGTTCGGTTACGAGAAATACGACCTGTCCATGAAAGTCGGCGAAGACCGCCTCTTCCCCGCCATCCGCAAACGCGATGACAAAACCATCCCCGTCGCCTGCGGCTTCAGTTGCCGCCATCAGGTGCGCGACGCCTGCGGCGTGATGCCCAAGCACTGGGTCGAGGTGCTGCGCACAGAGTAGCAACAAGCAGACTCCCTCATGCCTCAGTCCACCAGCAAGGCGATTGCCAACATCCGCGGCCTTATCCCGGCGGTCGATGACCTGGCTTACTTTCAAACCAGCGGCCTGGCGCTGAAGCTCCAGCCCGCCCTCCACGCCGCCCAACATTGGACGCAGTTTCAGGCGCGCGGCCCGGCGCGCCCCGATGTCATCCAAACGATTCGCCGCGAAGTCGATGCCGTGCGCGACAAAGTCGCCCGCGCCCTCGGCGCCGAGCCGGACGAAATCGCGCTCGCTGAGAACGCCACCGTTGGCATTAACGTCGTCGCCAACGGCATCGACTGGCAGCCCGGCGATCACGTCATCCTGACCCACGATGAGCATCCCGGCAATCGCATCCCTTGGTACAACGTCGCCCACCGCTTCGGCGTCGAGCTTCGCTATCTCGATCTGGATGGCCACGACGATGACGCCCTGTGCCGACAACTCGCACAACAGCTTACGGACCAAACCCGTCTCGTGGCGATCAGCCACGTTTCGCGGCGCACCGGTCGACGCCTGCCCGTCCAAGCACTGATTGAAATCGCGCATCAACGGAACATCCCCATCATGCTCGACGGCGCGCAGGCATTCGGCGCCATCCCGCTCGACGTGCACGCGCTCGATTGCGATTTCTACGTCTTCAGCGGCCACAAATACATCATGGCGCCCCAGGGCACGGGCGGTTTCTATGTCCGGCGCGACCGGATCGATTGGTTGAAACCGAGCTGGATCGGCTCGCACTCCCAGGCGTCGATGGACGACCATGGCCACATGACGCTGCACGCCGCGGCCAAACGGTTCGAGTTCGGCACGCGAAACCTCGCCGACCAGATCGCTTTCGGCGTGGCGCTGGATACATGGGAATCCGTCGGCTGGTCGAGCGTTCACGCCACGATCGCTCACTACACCGACCAACTGAAGGCCGCGCTGCGCACCGTGCCCAACCTTCGCCTGCATACCCCCTTGCCCTACGACCAATCCTCCGGCATCGTCACCGTCGAAGTGCCCGGCCAAGACGCCACAGCACTTGCCCAGCACCTGCTCGATGACCACCACGTCCTCGTCTCACCCGTACCGGGTGGAGAAGGACGCCTCCGCATCTCCACCCACATCTTCAATACCGAGGACGAAGCACAGCGCCTCATCGCCGCATTGCACGAGTTGGCAAAGGATGCCTGATCCTTCCCCCTCGCAGCCGATGCCGGTTGCCACAGCTTGACCCGGAGGGGTGGCACTGACAACACGCAGGCTCGGCGGAGCGTTGTCAGTGTCGACCACCTGCAACCACTGACAAGCTTCGCGGACTCCGCTTGTCAGTGCCACCCGCCGTGGCACCCATCTTCCGTTCCTTTCGCTTTCCTCTCTGCTACACTCTTGCTCATGCTCGCCCAGGTGCACAGCTTCGTATTGCAGGGCATCGAGCCGATCGCGTGTGAAGTCGAGGTCGATGTCGCGGAACAGGGGATGCCGCATACGACGATCGTCGGGCTACCCGATGCCGCGGTGAAGGAGTCGATCGAGCGGACGCGGTCGGCGATTGTCAACAGCGGGTATCCGTTTCCGATGTCGCGGCTTCTGGTCAACCTGGCGCCGGCAGATATCAGGAAGGAAGGGCCGATCTTTGATCTGCCGATCGCGGTGGGGTTGCTGCTGGCGGGGCAGGTGATTCAGACGCAGCGGCACAAGCGGTTGCTGTTCGCGGGTGAGTTGGCGCTGGACGGGCGCGTGCGGCCGATCAATGGTGTGATCAACCTGGCGATTCTCGCGCGGCAGCTCGGGATGGAAGGCGTGATCGTGCCGGTGGACAACGCCGAGGAGGCCGCGGCGGTTGAAGGCGTTGAGGTTTACCCGGCGGACACGCTGGCGAGCGTGGTTGGTTTTCTGAACGAGCAGCACGAGATCGAGCCGATGGTGCGCGATGCGGCGGATGACCAGGCGAGCGAGCGTGCAACCGCGATCGACTTCGCCGACATTCGCGGACAGGAAGCGGTCAAGCGCGCCGCCACCATTGCGGCTGCTGGCGCGCACAACCTGCTGATGATCGGCCCGGCCGGCACGGGCAAGACCATGGTCGCCAAGGCGATGCCGAGCATTCTGCCGCCGCTGTCGCATGATGAAGCGCTGGAGGTCACGCGCATCTATTCGTCGGTCGGCCTGGTGCCCAAGGGCAAATCGCTGATTCGTCGGCGGCCGGTGCGCACACCGCACCACACCGCCAGCCCCGCGGCGCTGATCGGCGGCGGCACGATCCCCCGCCCCGGCGAGGTGAGCCTGGCGCATCACGGCGTGCTCTTTCTCGATGAGGTGCCCGAGTTCCCGCGCATCGTGCTCGAGACGCTGCGCCAACCGCTCGAGGACGGGAACGTCACCATCGCCCGCGCGCACAGCTCCATCCAGTTTCCCGCGCGCTTCATGCTGCTGGCCGCGATGAACCCCACGCCCAAGGGTGATACGCCGACCGACGAGGTGAGCCAGCGCCAGATGGACCGCTACCTGTCGCGCCTCTCCGGGCCGCTGATCGACCGCATCGACATTCACATCGAAGTGCCGCCCGTGCCCTACCGCCAGCTCACCGGCGCGCGCGACGGGACCGATTCGGCCACGATGCGCGAGCAGGTTGTCGCCGCGCGGCAGCATCAGCATGAGCGCACCGGCACTTGTGCGCGGACCAATGCCGTGCTCACCGGCCGCGAGCTCGACAAGCACGCGGCGCTGGATGATGAAGGCAAAACGCTGCTCAAGCAGGCGATCACCGAGTTGGGGCTCAGTGCCCGCGC
Organism: Phycisphaeraceae bacterium; assembly: GCA_048621015.1. Lineage (GTDB taxonomy): Bacteria > Planctomycetota > Phycisphaerae > Phycisphaerales > Phycisphaeraceae > JBMCXL01. Next base: position 341 of record JBMCXL010000170.1, on the reverse strand, counting down.
TTATGACAAGGTGCGCCGCGTGGCGCGCACCATCGCGGACCTGGATGCCAGCGAGACGATCACCGCCGCGCACATCGCCGAGGCGGTGCAGTACCGGTTGCTGGATCGGCAGATGTGACGGGAACGGCACCTCCCGCCGCTTGCGGCTTGGCGGGGCCGTGGGCGTTCGGCGCCGAATGCCAAGCCGCGAGCGGCGGGGGCGGCCCCGCGGGATGCTGTAGACCATGGATCACCTAGTCGATTGCGCTCCGTCGCGCCGCCGGTGGTGTCTTGCACCGATGGGCGAGTCGGGGTGACTGGCAACGGGGCCTGATTGCAGCCGACGGGGCAAAGACCTATGT
>JBMCXL010000169.1:0-6855 GCA_048621015.1 Phycisphaeraceae bacterium | reverse complement strand
GGCGGTGGCGGGATTTCGAGGCGCTTCATCAGGTCGTCCGTCATCCACGGCAGGTCTTCGAGGTTGCGGCGCAGGGAAGCGGGCATCGGTTTGCCTTCGCGCTCGTGGCGCGGGCGCGACTTCCAGCGGCGGTGCATCCAGAGGTATTGCTGCGGATGCGCGCGGATCATGCTTTCGATGGCGCGGCTGTAGCGCGCGGTGATGTAAAAGAGCGGATCGCGCCGGTCGGCCCAGTCGCTCGGCTCGATGACGTCGGCCACGCCGATCTCGTAACGATAGCCCGTGCCGATACGGTGCGCGAAGCCGCAGACGATGGGCACCTGCTTGCGCATGGCGAGCAGGCCGATGGATTTGTAGGTGCTGGCGAGTCGGCCGAAGAAGGGGACGAACATGCCCTTGCTGCCGGCGTTCTGGTCGGCGATGAAACCGAGCGCGCCGCCTTCGCGCAGGACGCGCATCATGCGGTCGGTGGCGTTCCACTTGGTGATGATGCGCATGCCGCGGCGCTGGCGGATGCCCAGCAGCCAGTCGTTGATGAGCGGGTTGTCGATGGGTCGGGCGATGGCGTCGACGTCGTAGCCGAGCAGCGCCATGCTGTAGCCGAGCACTTCCCAGTTGCCCAGGTGGCCGGTGACCATGACGGCGCCCTGGCCGCGGTTGAGCACCTCGATGGCGCGGGCGAGGTCGTTCAGTTTCAGGTGGTGCGACCACGTCGCCAGGTTGATCGTGCGCGGCGTGTGCAGCACTTCGACGGCGAGCTGGACGAAGTGCTGGAAGCTGCGCTCGGTGACGTGGTTGACCGTCGCGGCGTCCCACTCGGGAAAGGACAGGGCGATGCTGTGCCGGGCGCGGTCGCGGTGGCGGCCGTCGATGGCGTGCAGCGCGCGGCCGAGCTGGGCGGCGGCGCGCAGGTTGGCTTCCACGTCGAACGCGGTGAGCGTGGCGGCGGCGGTGCGCGCCGCGAGATATTGCGACCATGCCACGAAGGGGCCGGGGTTGCGTGCCATTGGGGTCTGGGGGCCAGGGTCTGGGTTCGCTTCCGGCCTAGACCCCAGACCCCAGACCCTAGACCCACTTGTCCTTACCCCGGGCGATGCGGAGCTTCCAAGGCGGCCGACTCACCGCTCGTAGTAGCCAACCAGCGCGAGGAAGCGGTTCTGGTTGAGGATCGGGATGTTGCGCGACTGCGCTTCGCCGATCAGCTCCTGGTACTGCTCGTACTCGCGCTGCGCTTCGGCGTGGGCGCGAATCTCGGCGGGGTCGATGGTGCCTTCGGGAAGCTGGCCGGGCAGCTCCGGCTCGTTGCCGAGCACGACGAAGTCGACGTCGTAGCTCAGCTCCTCGGCCAGCTCGCCGCCCCAGCGGCGGACGATGCTTTCGACGCGCTGGGTGTCGGTGGAGGTGGGGTTGCCGGTGCCGCGAATGTCGAACTTGCCGTGCACGTGGAAGGTGAAGATGGCGTCGGGGTCGAACGCGACGTTGACGATCTGGTCGTTCTCGGCGATGCCCGAGCCGCGCCGGCGCTCGTCCTCGCGCACGATGCGGGCGAGTGCCGATTCGGGCTGGATCTCGATGACCTCGATCGTCGCCTTGCCGCGCACTTCCTCGTACTCGTCGGGCTTGATCAGCACGCCGGCGTCGAAGACCTCGAAGGTCATGCCGAGCACGAGATGGTCGCGCCGGCCGAGGTTGATGTAGACCTTGTCGTCATTCTGGATCACCGCCGCGATCTGGCCGTCGGCCTGGACGACGTCGGGGGCCTGGATGCCCTTCATCTCGTTGCGCAGATCCGCGAGGCGCTGCTGAAGCGTGTTGATGCGCTGCTGCCGTTCACGAACCTCGTTTTCGAGCTCAACGATCCGCTCCTCGCGCGCGCTGTGGACTTCCTCGACGCGCTGGGTCAACTGGCTTTCCATCTCGCCGACCTGGCTCTCGTAGCTGGCAAACTCGGAGGTCGCGGTATCGAGGCGCTGCTGAAGCGTCTGCTGCGCTTCCTGGAAGCGCTCGTTCAACCGCTCCTTCTCCTGCTCCGCCGCGGAGGCGCGCTGCTGGGCGTCGGAAAGCTGATCCTCCAGGCGCGCGAGGCGATCCTGCTCGGCCCGCAGCTCCGCGAGCAGATCCTCCAGCGCGCTGATCACCGGCGGCTCGATGGCGGATGACTCGTTGCTCAGGGCGGCGACGCGATCCTGAATCGAGCTGAAGCTCGCCTCGCGATCGGCCACCAGCACGCCACGCAGCGAACGGTTGGATTCGAGCATCTGCTCAAGGACGGTCGTGTCCTCCTGCTCGGCCTGTTCCAGCAGGCTCCTGACCTCGGGCAGGCTCTGCTGGCTGCTGCTGACGTAGCGCGACAGCTCGGTCCGGGCCTCGTCGGACGCCTGGCGCGCCGCGGTCACCTGCGTGTACAGGTAGACGCTGATGATCAGGCAGATGCCGAATCCCAACGCGAAGATCACCAGCGCCCACGCTGAGGCGCCTCCTCCACCAGTGCTGCGGGTGCGTGCCATGGATGAACTCCGGCAAGTGTCACGGTCGCGAATGGTTGCGAAGCCGATCGCCGCGGGGGCGGCCCCACCGATGCGACAGCGGCTCTAAGTGTCGGACACTTGCCGGGTTTCGTCAAGGTGCTGGCGGTGGCAGGGGGCGCAACGGAGGCAGAACATGGCCTCCCATGCGACCCAAGCCGGTCCTGAGCGACCGAAGGGAGCGAAGGTCCGGCTGGCTCCTGTGTTGTGCGGTCAGGGTCCGGTCAGGCCGCGGGCTCGATCGGCTCGACGGGAAAGTGGCGGAAGACGTTGCGCGTCGGATCCAGCGCCTGGATGCGGCCGGCGACCTCGTCGCTGAGCCGGCCGAGGTGGCCGACGAACCAGCCCGCCAGCGAAGGATGCGCGGCGAGGCGATCGACCTGGGCCTGCACGTCAATCTCCGGGGCGGCCTCGGGATGGATCGGCACGCACTGGACCAGCAGCACGCCGGCGCGGTCGGCGGCCTGGTAGAGCACGTCCGGCCCGTAGTGGTCGCGCACCAGCAGCACCGAGTCGCCCGTGGCGGGCAGAAGCTGGCTCTCGTCCACGCGATCCACCGGCAGGACCGAGCGGACCGCCCACACCTGCCCATTGACCAGCAGGCGCGGGCCGTGGGCATCCTCCTCCTCGTGCGAGGCGTCGGGGCGGACGGACGTGAGGCCGATGGTCACGGTGCGGGTGTCCAGCAGCTCGTTGTGGACGGTGAGGGCGAGCGTCAACTCGTAGAGCGGCTGCTCGCCCATGCCGGCCGGCCACCAGCGCTGAGGCTGAACGACCTCGAACCGGGCCGAGCCGGTGCCGTGCAGCATGGGCAGGTCGACGCGGCTTTCGTCCTGGAAGCCGTCGCTGCCGGCGATCTGCATCAGCAATTCCACATGCGGGTCGCTCGCCGGGGCATAGCGCGGCGGGAGCGTGACGTGGACGTCGATGACGGCCTGCTCGGCGTCCACGTACCGGACTAGCGGCCGAACCGAAGTGACGTGCGGGGTCGTCGTCGCCTGCATGTTGCCGTGCCTCCTTACCGCGCGGTACCACCGGTGTGCCCTTCAGCGCGGTTCTAGCTGCCCCCGACGACGCCCTTCAGGCGCCTGTTTCATCTTCTAATCATATCGGACATGAGGGGGGCAAAGACCAGCGAATCGGGGGCTGTCTTCGCTAACTCATGGTGGGGCAGGCATTAGCGGCAGTTTGCACCCTCCGCGCCACCGGTTTCCGCAGCCGCGAAAACCGGCTCACCGCCACCGGGGCGAGAGCCCGAGCGACGCACGCTCGCCCCTCCCGGCAAGCTGTGGCGAGCGGAGGGTGGCGATCACCGCGGCACGTGCCGGCCGGGGGCGGCGGTCGCGCGGGTCGCCGAGGCGCTCCAGGCCGCGAGGATCAGCACCACGATGCCGAGGATGACATCGTTCCAGATCGCCTCCGGCTCGAAGTAGCCGAGCACGAACGGCGCCGCGATCAGCCACAGGCCCAGCACCACGTTCACCCAGCTCAGCCAGGTGTGGCGCAGCGCCGCCAGCCGCGAGCCGGCGAAGATCACGACCAGGAACCCGACGATCACGTCGTTCCAGACCGCGCGCGGCAGTTCATAGGTCAACACGAACGGCGCGATGATCAGCCAGATGCCCAGGATGATGTTGGCGCCGCTGGCGCCGCGGATCGGCGTGTCCCGGCGTTCAGCTACGTCCCGATGCGTTTCGTCAGCCACGATGAACCTCCTTCCGTCACTCCGGAGTCCCGTTCACGCGCGCATGCTAGCGCGGCCGCCGTGCGTTACGGATGCGGCCAGTGCCCGTTCACGCCTGCGTGCTGGGCAGTGCTTGGTCGGGGCGGATATGTGGAAGCGCGGCCGGTGCACACCCGGGGGCGCGATGGGGGGCGGCGATGGCGATCATTCCGGGCTGTGGTGCTCGCCGAGATCCGGTTCGCCTGGCGCCTCCGCGCCGCTGGTCGTTTGGGGATCGCGCGCGGCGCGAAAGACGTAGCGCTGGTAGAGATAGCCCAGACCGAGCAGGCAGAGGCCCAGGCCCAGGAATGACAGCACGCGGTAAAGATCCGCGAGATGCGCGGTGTCGAAGATGAAGACCTTGCCGACGGTCAGCAGCATGACGATCAGGCCGGCATGCCGCAGCCCGGCGCGGCCGAGGCGAATGCCCAGCACCAGCACCGCCACGCCGAACACCAGCCACGCGAGAGAATAGGCGTACCACTCCGCCTGCGTGATGTCACCGCCGGCCAGCACCGAGCCGGCGAAGAAGTGACGCACCTGAAGACTCACCAGCACGAACAGCAGCGCGAGAATCGTCGCGCCGAACGCGCGCCGCCACTGCGCTTGCTCGGGCCCCGTCGCCAGCGCCATCAGCACAGCGAGCAGCGCGGCCGGCAGCCCGTAAACGAACAGCAGCCCGTTGAACACCGGGGTCTCGCCCATCGGCGTCGCATGCCAGAGCGGGCAGCGCGCGGCGAAGGCGATCACCAGCGCGCCCAGGCCGACCACCGACAGGCCGCGGGCGGCGAAGGACTCGGTCCAGTATTCATGGCGCCGATGCGCGATGAACAGCGCCGCCGCGAGTGTCCACCATGCGAGGATGTAGCTGGTCGCTTCGACCAGGCCGAGCTCGCTGTCGAGCAGGGCCGCGCGGTGGAAGCCGTGGCGGATGAGCCACGAGACGAGCAGGGCGACGAAGGCGATCGCCGCGAGGCGGTGCAGGTCGTGCAGCGCGGTTTTGCCCGCGCGGTGGAGGCACCAGGCGGCGAGCGCCAGCGCGAGCACGGGCAGGCCGTAGGCGGCGAGCAGCGCGTTCCAGATCAGCGTCTGGCCGACCTCGATGCGCATCGGTCCGCTCGCGATCAGCACGAGGGCGATGCCGGTGATCGCGCTGCCGAGCTGGTCCAGGCCGGCGATGCGCCAGCGCCAGACCGTGGCCGCCGCTGCCGCGCCAAGCGCGCTCCATGCCACCGCCCACCACGGAAAATCGAGCTGCGCCCAAAGCGCCAGCGCCAGCGACACCGCCGCGCCGATGCCCAGTGCCGACAGCGCGGCCTCGCCCCCGCGCATCACATCGCGCCGGCGCATCACACCCGCCGCCATCGCGATCAACACCATCGCCGCGCCAGTGCCGGGCATCCACCACGCGAACCATGCCGGCGTCGCCGCATCGTGCAGGATCGCATGACCCACCACCAGCAGCCCCACCGCGCTGGCGCTGGCGAGCGCAGCCCAGTTGGCGGCGCGCCCGCTGCGCCACAGGCACGCATACGCGCCGCCGACGTAGAGCACCGCGAAGCCGATCGTGAGCCACGCCGCGCGGACCGCGCTGAACTCCGCGTGATCCGCGGCGTCACTGATGCGCCACGCCAGCAGCATGAGCGCGGTGACGCCGACGGTGATCCACGGCAGCGCGAGGAAGCGCGGCTGCGCCCGGCCGAGCACGAGCGCGCCGCCTCCGAGCACGGCGAACAGCAGGAAATCCCACAGGGCGAATCGGCCGTAGATTGTCAGCAACCCCAGCAGCACCGCCGCCGCGGCGGTGGCGGCGATGGCCAGCGCGTACGGGTGCGCCGCGCGGCCCGTCTCCGTGAAGCGCGTCGCGCCGAGGATGTAGATCGCCGCGCTGCCGAGCACGAAGCCGCCGAGCCAGAAGCGCTCGGCGTCACCAAAGTCCAGGTGCAGCACGGTGAAGCCGACCACCCAGGCGAAGGAGGCGACGAGCGTAAGCGTGGTCAGCCCGATCCAGCCGCGCCGGCGGGTGACCGCGACCAGCGCGATCTCCAGCAGCAGGAGGTAGCTGAACAACGGGCCGGCGGCCGGCTCCTGGTCGCCGATGAGCGCGGGCGTGAGAAATCCGCCGATGAGCCCGAGCAGCGCGACAAAAACGCCGTGGCGCAGCGTCAGCACGATGGCCAGCGCGGTGAGCGCGATCGTCAGGACAAAACCGGTGGCGGGACTGATGAGGTGATAGAGCGTGGTGGCCGCGAGCAGGCAGGCATAGAGCGCGGCGATGCCGGCGCCGGTGGCCGCCTCACTGACCGTGGGCGAACGTCGGCGCAGCCATTGGCCGGCACCGACCAGTGCGAAGCCGAACGCGGCGCCGAGTGCGAGGCGCATGGTGGGGGTGAGCAGGCCGCGCTCGAAGGTGTATTTCACGAAAAAGGCCACGGCTACGAACAGGGCGATGCCGCCGATCCAGACCAGCACGTGCATGCCGAGACGCTCTTCAAGCGACTGGCGAACCGCCGGGGCGGTCGGGGCGGTCGGTTTAGGGGGCGGCGGCGCCGCAGGCTTGGTGACAGGTGGCGGTGCCTTGCTTTCGGGTTCAGCCTGGGTCTGGGC
>JBMCXL010000168.1:0-6861 GCA_048621015.1 Phycisphaeraceae bacterium | reverse complement strand
GGCCAGGGGAGGGTGAAGCGCTCTGCAACCAAGAGCGCAGATGTGCGTGAGGATGACGCAAGGTGTTCGTGCGCCTCACCCTCCCCCTCTCCCCTCCCTCAAGGGAGGGGGGTTGAGAGGGTTCATGGCGAGGCGCGCCGCGGTCAGTCGAAATACATGTGCGCGAACAGGTCCGGCTGGTGGAACCCGCCGCGCAGCAGCGGACTGAACGTGCTGAACCGATCGTCCTTGCGCGGCGGATCGTTCATCGTGCGGCAGAAGTTCACGCCCCACGGCCGATCCGCTTCGCGCGACGTGCCCGGCGTGATCGGCCCGCCTTCCAACCGATCGCGCGGCAGCGCCACCTCGACAATCCAGCGATCCGATTCACGCTTCACCGCCACCTCCGCGCCGCTGTCCCAACCGCTGTCGATGGGCTCGCCAAGCATCTCGCGGTAGTTGTCCTCCACCACGCGGCCGGCCATGTCGATCATCAGCTGGTAATAGCCGTCGTGCCGGTGCAGCGGATCGAGAAAGATCTCGACCGTGTCCGTGCCCGACTCCAGCGAACGCTGCGATGCCTCCGGATCGTGGCAGACGAACGCGAAGTAGAGCGTGTCATCCGTGTAGAGCATGCGTGTTTCGGTGCGCCACTCGGTCGGCTCGCCGGTCTGGTTGCTCCGAAATGGTGCGGCGCGGTCGCTGAGCTGCCAGATGTTCTCATCGAGTCGGCCGTCGATCGTCACGTCCTGCCATGCGCGCCGCACGGTGACGTTCGCCTCGTCCGATTCCACCACCGCTTCGATGTTGCGCTCGTACCAGCCGCGCCCCGCGCGCATGCGCTCGAGGAAGTAGCGGCCGAACATCTCCACCGCGCCGGCATGTTGGGTACCCTCCGCCGCGTCCACCGCCTCGGCGTGCCAGCGCTGGTAGTCGTCCAGCACGGCCGCGCTGTAATGCTTCGACCAGATGTCGATCTGGCCGGCGTCCGTTTCGGCGATCGCGATGCTGCGCGCGCGTACGTCCTCGATGATCCGCCCCATCGGCGACGCCGCCGGCCCGTAGAGGCGCGCCACGTAATCATCGATCAGCGCATCCACGTTCTCGTCCGGATTCCATAGCAGGCGATACCACACATACCGGCCGAGATGCGACATGAACGGGTCCTGTCGTTCGTAGACGTTGTAGGTCCATCGCGCGTTCTGGTCGCGCCACAGTTTCGCGAAGCGCGCCTGGACGTCCGGCAGGATCATCGGCACGCCGTGCCGCGCGGGCCGCTTGGTGCGGTACATGTGGTTCATCCACACCAGTAGCGGGCCGTCGGCGACGTCGTTCCACTGGCGCATCAGCTCCGCGTAGCGCTGGTGCTGCGCGTCGTCAATGTAGGTGTAGAATCGGCCGCTGATGCGCGGGACGAAGCCGACGATCACGTTGTCCGGCAGGCGGTCGATATCCTCCGGCGGGGCGGTGTAGCTGGCATACGCCAGGTTCGTCAGCTTCTTGTCGGGAAACTCGTCGCGCAGCTCACGCGCGACGCGCTCGACGAACGACCAGACCAGCTCGCTGTGCCAGCCGTTGCTGTCCGGCCGATCATCGCCCACGAGCTGCTGGCAGGCGTCGTGTTCGCAGGCGGTGAAGCCGTCCTGCGGCAGCAGGGAGAACGTGTCGCCGTAGGTGGCGCGCACATTCCAGCCGTTGTTGCTTTCCAGGGCGTCGCTGTCGTTGGCGGGTTCGATGCCGCGCGTGGTGGCGTGTTCGCCGGCGAAGAACGCGCGCGCGTCCTTGAGCGTCTCTTCGAACATGCCGGCGTTGGTGTAGCAGAGGTGGCCGCGGTGTTTGCCGTCGTCGTGCAGGCGCTGGAGGTCGCGCTTGCCGCTTTTCAGCAGCGCGAAGTATTCGGGGTGTGTTTCTCCGAAACGCTCTTCCCACTGGTGGCGCGTGGGTCGATGGTTGAATGCGAGCCAGCGCGTGGATTGGCGCTGGCGCAGCGAAAAGAGCATGTCCGCCTCGGCGGTCCAGTCCATCGCCTTGTATTCCTGCGCGTCGTTGTAGACCTGGTTCTTGCGGTAGTGCTGGTGGCCGACGTAGCGCATCTCGAACGCGGGTGTTTCCCGCCGGTCGGTTGGCTCGATGGTGAGCGTGCGTCGCTCGGGCAGGATTTCACCATCCGGGCCAGGGAAGAACCAGCGCGCGCCGAGTTGCTGGAGAAAGTCGTACACGCCGAAGGCGGTGGCGCGCTGGAAGTCCCAGCGCGCGGGGTTGTACTGGTCGCGCAGCGCGCGCCGGCTGCGGTCGCCGACCTCGGTGTCAGCGAGCAGATCGAACAATTGTTCGGCGCGCTCACCCGGTTCGTCGCGGCCGGCGATGAACAGACGCTGGTCGCGCGTGCGGATCACATAGGCGTCGCGCGGTAGCTCACGCACATCAATGCCCGCTTCGCGTGTTGCCGGCTGGTCGCCGAGCACGATCGCCGCGCCGTCTTCGGGAGGCTCGGCCACGATGCGGAACTCGGCGCCGGTGATGGCCTGGAGCTTGTTGGCCAGCTCCTGCGCCGCGAAGCGCACGACGGGGTTCGGCTCATCGCCGATGACGATCACGGCGCGCGCTTCGCCGTCGGACGCGAGCGTGAGCGGTGCGGGCTCATCAGCGTGTGCGGCGGTTGTGGCGAGCAGCAGCAGCGCGAGTGCTGGAATGGTGAGGACGTGGGCTTTCATGTTCGATCCTTGAGGGAGACTGCTTATAGCCGGAGCCCAACGGGCTCCCGGTCGGTGCCCGAAGGTGTTCGTGCGCCACCGCGCCCCCGTTGGGGGCGGGCTATTGAGGTTGTGTTTGGCACGGCGTCAGTTGGTGCCCTTGATCGGGTCGACGTTGCGGCCGAACCAGAAGCGGGCGTAGGGCACGGTCTTGGCGTCGTCGGTCCAGGTGGGGATCTGTTCTTCGCGCAGCGGTTCGGCGTGGCCGTCACCGAACAGCAGGACAGCGGCGCTGTCGCCGACATGGCGCTTGTCGATGGAGTCGGGTTGGCTGGCGTAGGGGCCGAAGAAGTGTTCGCCGGCGCTGTAGTCGCGCACGCCGCCGTTGAGGTGAACCACGTCGGCGACGATGACGCCCTCGCTGGGCCGGGTCATCGCCGCGAGGCGATAGTAACCGTAGTTGTCGCCGGCGCTGGGATCGGAGCGGTTGTCGCTGATCAGGCGGTTGATGCCGTAGCTGATATTGCCGGTGAATCCGCTCGAGTTTTCGGTGCGGCGATCGTTGGGGCACCACCACATCGTACCGCGCTGGTTGCGCTGGGTCATGATGTGTTCGCTGTCCTGCTCCCCAGCGAAGCCACCGTCCATCAACTGGTTGAACCACTTGATGTTCGGCTCGCCGGGAACGGCGATCACGCGCGGCGTCAGCCAGTCATCGTAGGTGTCGGCGTACATGTGAATCGCCAGGCCCATCTGCCGCTCGTTGCTCAGGCATTGCGCCTGCCGGGCGACGTCGCGCGCCGCCTGGAGCGCCGGCAGGAGGATGGCAATGAGCAACGAGATGATGGAAATGACCACCAGAAGCTCGATCAATGTGAATGCGCGGTGAGCGGTTCGCACGGCGGTGTCCTTTCAGTGCGGGCGTGGTTCGTCATGATCGGCTGCCATCACTGTTTGGCGCCGTGCAGCGTGAGATTGTCGAGAAACACATGCTGGCCAACGTGAGGCGGGCGTCCGACGCTGAGCTCGACGGTGTCGATGCGCTCGATGGTGCGGTGGAAGGGGTGACTTTCCAGCTCACCCCGGCTGCGGGTCAGCGGGACGCCGGCGATCGTGGCGGTCCAGGTCTGCTGCGCCACGTCGAACGCCACGGTGAGCGTGTGCACCTGGCCGGTGGGGAACGACTGGTCGAACGACCACATGCGGTCCGGCGTGCGCGTCTTGATGCGGCCGTCCTCGAGTAAATAGAGCGACGGGCCGTTGTCGGTCACCGTCGACGGCTCGCCCGCATCGTCCAGGCGGCGCTGGCCGATCATGATGCGCAGCAGCGCGGGTGACGTGTCCGCCTGCTCGTCCGGCTCGGGAAAATAAACGTCGATCGAGAACTCGCCCTGGTCGGTGATCGGCTCGTCGAGCTGCCAGGCGAAGCGCGGTTGGTGCTCGTCGCTGGCGTCGAGCACGTAAAGGCTGCGGTTGGTTTCGCCATCCGCGAACGGATCGGCGGGGTCACTATCCGCATCCACGATGCGCAGCACGCTGTCGCCGGCGAAGTCGTCCATGAACGCCAGGTCCGGCGGGCGCTGGCCGGTGTCGACCGACTCGAAATCGAGCTCGAGCGCGGGCGACTCGGCCAGCGTCGGCGTCGCGAGCATGAAACCGAGCAGCGCGACGAGCGGTGCGCGGTGAACGCGTGTGTGCCGTGAACGATAGAGAAGATTGCCGAGCATGCAGACCTTTCGGTGAATGCGACCGGGACTCAGCGGGATTCAGGGCAGGGCGCGGTGCTTTCGCGCACGACCAGGCGCGAAGCGACCCATTCGGTGCGCGGCGGCGCCGCGGGGTCTTCGATGCACGCCTGGAGCATGTCCAGCGCTTGGGTGACGAGCGTGTCGATGTCGCGCTCGACGGTGGTGAGCCGGGGGTAGGCCTGAATGGCGGTGGTGCGCGAACCGTAGCCCGCGAGGCTGAGTTGATTCGGCACGTCGATGTTCAAGCGGCGTGCGGCTTCGACGACGGCGCGCGCCGACGGGCCGCTGTGATAGAGCACGGCGGTCGGGCGGCGCGGCGCATCGAGCGCGCGCAACGCCCATGCGAGCACGTCGTCCATGACCGCCTCGCGGCCGAGCGTGGCGAGATCGCCGGCCATGGTGTGAATCCAACGGTCGTGATCGGCCTCGAAGCCGAACGTGCGCGCAGCATCGTGGAACGCCTTCAGGCCGGCGCGGTGCACCTCGTAGGTCAGATCACCACAGGCGAACGCCACGCGCCGGTGGCCGAGTTCAGCCAGGTGGCGCGCGGCCTGGCGCACGGCGTCGGCATCGTCGCTGAGCACGCAGCGCGGTGCCGGCTCGGTGAGGTGCACCCACGGCTTGCGCGCGGTGGTGTCGAGCCAGGACTGGAAGCGCGGTCCGAGCCAGCCCATCACCAGCGCGCCGTCCACGAGCCCGCCCGCGAGGTGCTCGGGTGGGGTGAAGGCGTCGTCGTTGCCATCGTCGTCACGGCCGGCGGCGCAGAAGTCGATGTGCTGGGGGATGCAGCGCTGCTTGCACTGCTTGAAGATCGCGGCGATGAGCGGGGTGAACGAGCCGGCGCGGCTCATGGCCTCGACGGGGTCGGGTTGGGCGACGACGATGCCGACGCGGCCGGTGCGCTTGGCGCGGAGCAGGCGGGCGACGGTGCGGGGCTGATAGCCCATTTCCCCGGCGAGGCGCTGGATGCGCTGGCGCTGGGCGTCGCTGACCCGGCCGGTGCCGTGCAGGGCGGAGGCGACGGTGGTGTGCGAGACCCCGGCGCGGGCGGCGATGTGCTTGAGGGTGGTGGTCATGATGGGCGGATCACGGCGCGGGTCGCCCGGAGGGCGGCCGGGTGGTTGCGTGAACGTTAAACCACCCGCCCATGCTATCCGCGGGCACCGCTCGCGCCAAGGGAAAAGCACAGATCGGAGGCCCCGCCGCCGCGGCTACAAGGTGGACCCCAGCCCCCGGGGGGTGGCCGTCGGCAGGCGGTGGATGCCGTCGGTCGGCTCGAACAGGCCGGCGAGGCGGGGGAGCCAGTCGCGGTTGGCGTCGGGGGTGAACTGCGGCGAGTTCAGTTCCACGCCGTTGATCGTCGGCACGTGGCCGGCGAACAGGGCCGAGTGGATCGCCGAGTAGCCGGGATTGGTCAGGTCCTGCATGGACAGGCTCAGCCCGCGCGCGTGGGCCCATGCCGCCGCCGCCAGCGCGAAGCTGTGGCCCTTGCACGTTTTCAGCGCCAGGCCCGACCAGCCCTGGCGCGCGGCTTCGTCCAGCAGCGCCAGGCTCGTCAGCCCCTCGTCCAGCAGCACCGGCTTGCGCGCGCCCACCGCGCGCCAGTCGTGGGCGTGCACCGTGATGTCGCGCCCCGTCGGCTGCTCCAGGAACGCGAGCGCCTCGTACGCTTGCCCGTCCGCGGCTTCGAGGCGCTCCAGGTAATCCAGCACGCTCGCCGCGTCGGGGTTCGCCTCGTTGGTGTCCACGCTCAGTTGTGCTGACGCCGCGCCGAATTCGCGCACCGCGCGATACACCTCGACCGTGCGCTGCACGTCCACGGCATTGTCCTGGCCCATGAGCTTGAGCTTGAAGCAGCGATAGCCGCGCTGGCGCACCCACGGCGCGACCTGCTCGGTCAGGTCGTCGTTCTTGCCCACGATCAGCCACGCGGGCAGCTCGCGCAGCGGCTTCGGCCGAAGCATGCGCCGCACCGCCCCGGCCGCGCCGCCGTCGAACAGCGCATCAACGCTGGGGATCGCGCCCGCGTTGTCGTACAGCGCGAATGCCGAGCGATCGAGTGCGTGGCCGACCGCGTCGTGAATCGCCGCATCGAACGGGCTCAGGCACATCGACAGCGCCAGCGCCGGCGGGTCGTTCGTTTGCCGGGGCTGCGCTTCGCACACGTTGTGATGCAAGCGCAATCCGAGTTCCAGGGGATGCGCCGCTTCGCCGCCGCACAGTTGATCGAGGGCGCTGGCGATTCGCTCGCACCTCCGGCGCAGGATCGCATCGCGCTGCTCGTGCGCGAGCGCGGGGTCCGGCCACGCCCACAGGTCGCTGAGATAGATCGAGCCGCGGCCGGTCGCTTCGCGGTCGCCGACGCGCACGGTCACCGTAATACGCGCTTCGGTGATCGCATCGATGGTGCCGCTGCTGAGCACCAGCGGCATGTGGAAGCG
>JBMCXL010000167.1:0-6899 GCA_048621015.1 Phycisphaeraceae bacterium | reverse complement strand
GGCAACACCAGCGCGTAAGCCGACACACTCACCACCAGCCCCACCATCGCCAGCGTGTTCGCTCCCACAATCGACCCGCCTAGCCGCCAACCGCGCAGCTTGTCGCGATACACCATCTCCGGCTCGACGAGAAACGCAATCATAAATATCACCACCAGCAGCGCGAACATCACCAGCAACACCCGGTGCACCACCTCCGCCATCGCCTCCCGCTCCATCCACGCGCCCAGCGCCCGATGCGCCGCCAACACCGCCGCCACACACACCACGAACTCCGCCGCCAGAAACAGGTTCGCCCCGTCGACCGGCCCCGGCAGCACCGCCAGCGCCGTCCCCACCGCCACCAGCCCCAGCAACACCTCCACGCGCCTCCACCGCGCCCGCCACACGCGCCACTCCATCCCCCACGCCAGCGCCGCCGTCACCCCCGCCAGCAGAAGGAAACGCGCAATCCGCGCCAGCTTCGTCGGCCCCCACAACGGCAGCGACTCGTTGCCCGTCTTGTCCGTCACCTCCAGGTTGACCTGCGGCCAGAACAGCAGCACCAGCACCGCGCCCGCCAGCACCAGCACCACCCGCGCCCCCCATCGGCCGCGCCCCTCGCCAACCGTCCCCTGGTCCGGCCATTCGCTCATGAATCGCAGAACTCCTCGTACAACGCCTGCGCCCGTGCCAACGGTGCGGCGAATTCCGGTGAGCGCAACCGCGCGCGCGCCGCCGCCTTCGCCTGATCCCGCCGCGCATCGGGCCGCGTCAGGTCCGACCAGCAGAGGCGGCCCCCGCGCCGCTGCCGATTCATCGCATCGATCTCCGCGAAGCAGGCCGCCACGTTCGCCGGCGTGTGCTCGAACGGCACGAAACCCGCGCCGAAACGCCCATTGACGCGCCGCACCACCGTGCCGAAATCACCCACCACCTCGTCGAACCGCCCGATCACGAACCGCTCGCGATACGGCAGCAGCGTCTCGTAAAAGCGCAGATACTCCTTCAGCGCGTGAATCGGCGACCAGCCCGGATAGCGCGTGTGCAGCATGTACGAGACGATCGCCCCCACCGGCTCGCGAATAAGCACCAGCGTTGGAATGTCGTGGCGAATCCCGTAAAGCACCTGCACCGGCAGATGCACGTGATGCGCCACATCGACCGGCCGCCGCTGGGCGCACCGGAACGCGGTAACCGCGAACGTGTTGGCCGAGCGCGGAAAGCCTTCGATGACCAGCTCAACGCCCGGCCCGACGACGTGCCGCAGCCGCTGGCGCGCGTTGCGCAGCCGCGCCAATGGCAGATACACGCTCGGGCAGCGACCGAGCGCCTGGCGCACGCGATACCGTGCGATGCGAGCGGTGCTGGGCGTCCTCGCCGGGTTGAACGTGCTCATCTCTTGCGCTCGCCGTGATCGATCGCCCGTGCAACGCCCGCCCGCCGCGCGGCGTTATTCCGGTTCATAGCCGTATCTCGCAAGCTGGTCCGCCGCGACCGCGTTGAACCGCGCTTTCAATTCGTCGTCGAAGTACGCGCGCCACTGGCCGACCGCGCCACGCCGAAACGTCGGGCTGTGATGGCAGAAAAGCCGCTCGGCGACATGGCTGATCCACGGCTCATCGGTTTCGAGGCCGAGATGGCGATAGATCGCGCGGAGCTGGCGATGCTGGCGCTCGCTCGATCCGCCGCCGCGCGGGCCGATCAGATCCTCGAAGCGGACGAGCTCGAACCCCGCCTCCAGCCAGCCGGCGTACCGCGCGAGCCGCGCGCCGATGTCCGGCATGCCATGTCGCGCGTCGCCTTCGATCGCCAGCCGGATGCGCTCGCGCAGCGGCTTGCCGGCGAACAGGTGGTGGCGGAAGTGACGGCGACGGCGTGCGATGTAGAACGCATCCGACACGGGCAGATCGCGCGGGTCACGGATCAGGAACAGCCCTTTCACGCCGGCGCGCTCGATGGCGCGCCGCCGCCGCGGTGTATAGCCGAGGTGACCCATCACCACCTGCCCCGGACGAAGCCGCGCCAGCAGCGCATCCAGCTCCGCCCATCGTGCCGGATCGATGTCCTGAAGCGTGCGCCGCACCGCGCGATGCAGGCGCGGGTGCAGCACCAGCGCCCGTTCGAGCAGGTGCGTTCCCGCCTTGGGCACGCTGAGGCTCACCACGCGCGGCGCTTCGCGCGCCGACCAGCGCACCGCCAGCTTGGCCGGCGTGAATCCGAAACGCGCCAGGTTCCACCAGTGACGCTGAATCAGTGCGGTCATGCGCATGCCCCCCGCATCCGCGGTCGTGCGGCGCGTTCGGTCGCCATGCTATGACTGTTGCGGTCGTTCGCAAGGGCATCATGCAACAATGCGCATCGAATCCGTGTTCTCCCCGATACGGCACATGGGAGGAAACACCTGCCGCGAATCAGCCCGCGTTCCATGGCGCGTCCGCGCCTCGCCCGCTGTTGCGCACGGGCCGTGCCGTTACAGTGCCCATGCCCGAGACAGCCGGCACACCAGGGAGGGTTGTTTGTGCTGAACGAAGTGGCGGCCGGTCGCGGGGTGGAATGGCGTGACTGGATCCTGCGCCACCGCATGGCGTTGCTGCTGGGCGTCGTGTTGGTTTACGCGGCAGGTTTCAGTCTCGAATGGCGCATCTCTCCCGACAGCGCGGCCAATGCCGTGGTCGCGCGTCACCTGGCGCGCGGCGGCGAGTTCGCCGGCGCGACCGAGCTCGGCATCGATGCAATGAAGCTTCAGCCCGGCCTGCCGTGGCTGATGGCGGGCACGATGCGCCTGTTCGATGAACGCACGCTGTGGCCGCTCAACATCCCGATGTGGCTCACCGCGCTGGGCGGTCTGGCGATTCTGTATCGACTTCTGCGCTGGCACTTCGAAGCAGCCGTCGCCGCCATTATCGTCACCCTCGCGGCGATCAACCTGACCTACTACGAGGCCGGCCTGCGCCTGCTTACGGAAATGCCGTTCACGTTCGGTCTGCTCGTGATGCTGCTCGGTTATGAATGGTTCCGGCAGTTCAACGACTGGCGGATGATCGCCGGCATTGGATTGATCATCGGCGGGATCGGCCTGATGGCGCTGTTCCGCAGCGTGGCGCTGGTCGCCGTGGCCGCGCTGATGCTGAGTCTGCTCTGGCAGTCGGTGCGCGGGCCGCAGCGCCGGCGCGCCGCGTGGATGCTGGTCGCCGCCCTGGCGCTGCTTGCGCTGCAGCGCGCGGCCGATCCGCGCCTCGCGACACCCTGGGTTTTGAATCCGGATGAGCAGCGCGTGTTCACACTGCTGACCACCCGGCTGGACTACGTCGCGCGCTCGGTGATGGGCTCGACGCATCTGCCCAAGCTGATCGACGAAGCGATCTCCGAAACGCTGCTCGGCGTGGAACTCGATCCGTTCTCCGGCGTGTTGCTGGCCGTGCTGATACTGATCGGCCTGGTTCGGTTGTTCCGCGTGCGGCCGTTGTGGGGACTGATCGTTTGCGGCTTCATCGTCCAGGTCGTGGTGTTTCGCGCCGCTCTGGCGCGCTACTTCGTCCCGATCGTGCCGTTGCTCGCGGTCGTGTGGTGGCTGTCGGTGTGCCACCTGCGCGCCCGGCTGCCGGACGGTGCGGGCAAGGTCGTTGGCGCATCGATGCTCGTGCTGTGGATCGGCTGCAACCTCGCGCGCATCGCCGACCTTGCATGGGAGCAACGTCAGGCGCAGCCGCTGGCGCATTATCGCGACGGGCGGTATCCGGTGTTGAAGCTGTTCGCTGATGAGCTTCGCGCCGAGGTCGCTTCCGCGAGGCAGCCGCTGATCCTCGAACACGATGCGGCGACGCCGGAGCTGCGCTGGTACGCGGACATGCCGATGCGTTCCGCGGCGTCCTACCTGCGCGAGAGCGGACCTTCGCTCCCGCATGATCGCCCGGTCTACCTGATCACGCGGACGCGCGACGGGGTCGAGCGCATCGCCACGCGCCTGGAACGCGCGGCCGCGGGCCCCGTCATCGAGCAGCCGTATCCCAAGTACGGCCCCTGGCTGGTTTATCAATTGATGGAGCCGCCGTGAGCGCGCAGCGCGGGCGACGTCAACGGGCGCGACTTGACCGGCCGTGCAAGCTTGTTCATGCTGCACCGCATGGAACTGAACCAGGCCACCGTCATCGTCACCGGGGCGGGCAGCGGGATTGGCCGGGCGATTGCGCTGGAGCTCGCCGCGCACGGCGCCCACGTGGTCGCCGTCGGTCGGC
Source organism: Phycisphaeraceae bacterium (assembly GCA_048621015.1). Taxonomy (GTDB): domain Bacteria; phylum Planctomycetota; class Phycisphaerae; order Phycisphaerales; family Phycisphaeraceae; genus JBMCXL01. The sequence goes on along the minus strand of JBMCXL010000167.1, from coordinate 2,682 downwards.
GCGCGGCTCGCATCGAGCAGACGGTCCAGCAGATCACGGAGGCCGGCGGCATCGGTCTGGCCGTGCCGACGGACGTGACCGACAGTGACGCCGTCCAGCGCCTGATGGACACGACGATCGAGCGCTTCGGCCGCATCGACGTGCTCATGAACAACGCCGGCAGCTTTCAGACGATCGGCGCCGTGTGGGAGGTCGACCCCGATGCGTGGTGGCGCGACGTGACGATCAACCTGCGCGGTTCGATGCTCTCCTGTCACCACGCCATCCCGCGCATGATCGCGCAAGGCGGGGGCATCGTCATCAATATGCGCGGTGGCGATCGCATCCCAGGCGGCACGGGCTACGCTTGCTCCAAGGCTGCCGTGCAACGGTTCAGCGAGCTGCTCGCACGCGAGCTGGAGATGAAAGACACCAACGTGCTGTGTTTCAGCATGGGTCCGGGCTTCGTGCACACCGAGATGACCGACCCGCAGATCACCACGGCCGCGGGCCAGTTCTGGCTGCCCGGTTCGGAACAGGCCATCAAGACCGGCCGCGCCCGCGCGCCGGAGGATTGCGCGCGTGCCACGGCGCAGCTCATTCAGCAAGCCGACCCGGTCATCAACGGCCAGGCGTTCGGCCCCGACAGCGATTTCACCCAGGCCATCGCGGAGGCGAAACAGCAGTGACCGCCCATCTTGAGTTGATCCGCGCGCACTTCGACAAGCTGCTCGCCACCGGCACGGCGGACTTCGGGCCGGCGCCCTGTCCGATGTGGATGGCGTCGATCGATCCGCGCACCGGGCGCTATCCCGACGACGACACGCGCCCGCCGGAGATTCCGCGCCGCCATTACCGCGCGATCGATGCGCCCAGGGGCTGCTCGCTCTACTGGGATCAGCCCGCCGCCGTCGCGGCGCATGCACTGTCGCGAATCACGGGCGATGCGCGCTACAGCGATGCGGTGGATCGCTATGTCGAGGCGTTCCTCGAACGTTGCGTGGCGCGCAACGGCATGCTGCTGTGGGGCAACCATTATTTCTGGGATGCGTTCCAGGGTCGCACGCTGAAGTTCTGCGGCAACGAAACGCCGTTTCCCGTGGATTTCGACGCCGAGGAAGGCGACTATCACGAAGCGCGGCCCATTCCGCCGGCGTGGGAGCTTTTCCAGCGCGTCTCGCCCGACGCGACGCGCCGCGCAATCGAGGTTTTCGCCGCGCGCAGCCTGTTCGACCCGGCAACCGGCGGGTTCAACCGCCACGCGGACCAGCGGCGCGGCTGCGCGTTCATCGAGTCGGGCGGCATCCTCGTCGAGTCATTGGCGTGGCTGCACGCGCGCACGGGCGACGGCGCGCTGCTCGAGCAGGCGGACCGGATCGCCGATTTCAGCCATCGACACCGCGACCCGCGCACGGGGCTGATGGAAAACAATCCGACGGTTGAGCGCTGGGACAAGTTCGCGTGCACGACGGAAGTCGGGCTGTGGGCCGGCTCGCTTCTGCGCGCGGCAGCGCGGTGTGGCGGGCGTGAGGCGTGGATCGCGAAGGCGGACCAGGCGGTGAGCGCGTATCTTGCGTACGGCTATGATGAGCGCGCCGGCCGATATTACGGACGCCTGCGCGTCGCGGATGGCGCGCCGGTGCTTGGCGCGGGCGGGACGGAGCAGGATGTCACTCAATCGCTGACGCACCAGCCGGGCGATTACGCCGACGTGTGGCGGCCGCTGTTCCCGGCGCACGATTATCCGATGCCGATGGCCGAGTGTTGCCTGCGCCTGCATGAGCTGACGGGCGCGGAGCGATATCGGCGGGCGTGCGAACGGTGGATCGAACACATCGCGCGGAGTCTGCCGCCGCGCGAGGGGCGCGGCGCGTATGCGGAGCATTACGGCCGGTGCATTCATTTCCTGTGGCGGTGCGAACACGCACTCGCTTCGCGGCGCGCCGGTGAGTTGGCGCGCACGCTGGCGCATGAAGCGGTGGACGCGCTTTCGGATCACGGCATGTTTCGCAGCCACCCGGGCGAGCATCGCTACGATGCGGTGGACGGCGTGGGCTACCTGTTGCTGGCGCTGATCGCGCTGGCGACCGGCGAGGAGCCGGACATGATGGGCTCCGGGTGGTGAGCTGCACCGCGCGCATTGCATAGCATAGCCCGCCTCCAACGGGGGCGGGCTATGGAAGCATCGAACGGTTTCAGAGCTAGACCAGATCGTCGAGGAAACCATCGGGAATCCGCGCGGCGTAGACGTGCGGGATGCCGGTGCGGTCGCTGTTCCAGCCGATGGCGTGGTCGTTGCCGATGAAGCAGGGATGCGGGTGGGTGAATTGCCCTTCGCCGAAGGTGGACTCGCTGGAAGCGAAGAGCTTGAAGCGGCCGGTCTCGGTGGAGCCGACGTAGATTTTGCTCGTCGCGTTGCAGTCGCTGACCCACCACTTGCCGTCGGCGCTGGTGTGCATGTGCGTGAACCCGGGGCGCCACGGCTCGCCCTGGCCGACGACCTTGTATTCGCTGTCACCGGGACCGATGGTGACGATCTTGTCCTGTATCCACGGGCTGTCGACCGTTTCACGCCGGTGCAGCGTGGTGATGACGCGGTTCTGCCCGCCGACCCGGCACTGGTGGCCCTGCACGCGTTCGAGTGGCTGGCTGCCGACGTTGAGCTTGACGAAATCGCTGCCGTCGTCGTTGCCGACCCAGATG
>JBMCXL010000166.1:0-6904 GCA_048621015.1 Phycisphaeraceae bacterium | reverse complement strand
TCCGTGGCGTCCACCAGAACATGGTCGTCTATGCCCAGTCCAACAAGACCGGCAATACCAACGGCCAGTTCCCGGGATTGAACCCCAACGCTTCGATCATGACCAACACCGACGCCAACAACCAGTTGAGCAGTCTCGACCCCTTCACGACCATCGACGGCCGCCGTCCGGCGGTGCGCTTCGGCCTGATGCTGGACGAGAACCTCTACTCGGGCGACTACATCATCAGCCCGCTCGAGAGCAATCCCGAAGGTTTCGGCAGCCCTCGCGAGGCCTACACGCCCGGCATGGGTGAGTTCACCACCCGGCACCACTCCTACGCCATGCTGGCCCTGACCGACGAAAACAGCGGCCAGACCGGCAGCGAGCAGGCCCGCATGAGCGAGTGGAGCGAGACCCTTAATGCCGACGCCGCGGTGGTCAGCGCCCGCAACACTGGCGGCAACGCCACCACCCAGGTCAGCAGCCTCGCCACGCAGAAGGACAGCGGCCAGTTCCGCGGTGGCGTGGCCTGGAACGACAACCACGTCGGCACCGAGAACACCATGCACGTCGACACGAAGTACGCTTCGAACGACCCGGTCGACAACGACAACCTGTTCAGCACCAGCACGGCCCCGGTACGGGACGCACTGATGACGTACAACGCCGACGCTCGTGGCACCTCGCAGTAATGATGGCTCAATCCTGAACCCCTCCCTCACGGACGGGTTCGAAAGCCCAAGACAAGTGAATACCGGCCCGGCCGTCCCACCGGGGGTGGCCGGGCTTTTTCTTGCGCCCCCTGCCAGCCAAGCACGCCCCCGCTGCCGCCTCCAACACCCGCGCCGAGCGACGATCACCGCCCCGCCCCTTGACGCACGCCCCCATGTCAGATAATTAATCGACATGGAACCCCACGCCAGCAAGATCACCACCGACGGCATCACCTTCGACGACGTCCTGCTCCTGCCCGCCCGCAGCGAGGTCGTCCCCGGCCAGACCGACATCGCCAGCCAGCTCACCCGCCGCGTCCGCCTGAACATCCCCGTCCTCTCGGCGCCCATGGACACCGTCACCGAAGCGGCGCTCGCCATCGCGCTCGCCCAGGAAGGCGGCCTCGGGGTCATCCACAAAAACCTCAGCGTCGATGAGCAGGTCCGCGAGGTCTCCAAGGTCAAGCGCTCCGCCAACGGCGTCATCACCGACCCCGTCACCCTGCCCCCCGACGCCCCCGCCAGCCGCGCGCGCCAGCTCATGCAGGAGCAGAACATCTCCGGCGTGCCCATCACCGAGGACGGCAAACCCACCGGCAAGGTCGTCGGCATCATCACCCGCCGCGACATGATGTTCCTCTCCGACGACGCCAAGCCCGTCCACCAGGTCATGACCAAGGACCGCCTGGTCACCGCCCCGCCGCAGACCAACCTCGAGCAGGCCGAGGCCATCCTCAACGACAACAAGGTCGAGAAGCTGCTGCTGGTCGACAAGGACATGCGTCTCACCGGCCTGATCACGATGCGCGACATCGCCAAGCTCGAGCAGTTCCCCCTCGCCTGCCGCGACGAGCGCGGCCGGCTGCGCGTCGGCGCGGCCGTGGGCGTGCATCAGCTCGATCGCGTCGATGCACTCATCAACGCCGAGGTCGACCTGGTCGTCGTCGATTCGGCGCACGGCCACACGAAGAACGTCATGGACACCGTCCGCGCCATCAAGGCGCGTTACGACATCGACGTCATCGCCGGCAACGTCGCCACCGAGCAAGGCGCGCGCGACCTGATCGAATCCGGCGCCGATGCGGTCAAGGTCGGCATCGGTCCCGGCTCGATCTGCACGACGCGCGTGGTCACCGGCGTCGGCGTGCCGCAGGTCACCGCGATCTTCAACGCCTGCCGCGCCGCCGACCCCGAGGGCGTGCCCGTCATCGCCGACGGCGGCATCCGCCACTCCGGCGACATCTCCAAGGCCATCGCCGCCGGCGCCTCGGCCGTCATGCTCGGCTCGCTGTTCGCCGGCCTCGATGAATCGCCCGGCGAGACCATCATCCACGCCGGCCGCCGTTACAAGACGTATCGCGGCATGGGCTCCGCCGGCGCGATGGTCCAGGGCTCGGCCGACCGTTACGCGCAGGATGCGAACGCCGGCTCCAGCAAGCTCGTGCCCGAAGGCGTCGAAGGCCGCGTGCCCTACCGCGGTCCGCTGTCCGATTTCGTCTACCAGCTCGTCGGCGGCCTGCGCGCGGGCATGGGTTACTGCGGCACGCCCACCATCAACGCCCTCCGCGCCGAAGGCCGCTTCTCCCGCGTCTCCGGCGCCAGCCTCGTCGAATCCCACCCGCACGACATCTCCATCACGCGCGAAGCGTCCAACTACTCCGCCGAGATGCGCAGCGAGGACTGAAAAGAAAAGGGGCCGAGGGGTCGAGGGGCCGAGTGAAAAGGCGCATGCCGGCGAAGCCGGCCGTCTGACACTCGGCCCCTTGGCCCCTCGACCCCTTTCTCAAACTCACGCGCGCGGCTTGCCCGTCACGAAATACTCGTTGAACACATCGTGCGGCAGCTTCTTCACCTCCACGTCCTTGAAGCCCGCTTCGCCGAGCATCTTCAGCGCCGTCTGCTGGCCCCACACCGCGCCGAGCCCGCGCCCGCCGCCGTGCAGTGACACGCTCATGCAGTGCATGCACGAGATCGTGTAAAGGTACGGGCCCATCGGGTGGTCCATGTTCCCGTGCAGGTGGCTGCACGCGCCGATGTCCTGCATGAGATACGTTCCGCCCGGCCGCAGCGCCCGGCGGATGTTCACGAGCATCCTGTCCGGCGCCCCCTGGTCGTGCACCGCATCGAACGTGAACACCACGTCGAACGCTTCGTCCCAGGGCGTGTCCGCGGCATCAACCACTTCAAAGGTGACGTTGTTCAACCCGTGCTGCTTCGCTTCTTCGCGCGCGGCAAAGATCGCCTCCTCTGAAAAATCACCACCGACGAAGCGACTGTTGGGGAATCGCTCGGCCATCGCCATCAGCGCCCAGCCGCGCCCGCAGCCGAGATCGAGCGCGTCGATGCCCTGCTCCAAACGCTCCATCAACCCCGGCGCCAGCGGCAGGATATGCTCGAACAGCCCGGCCACGGTCGTCTGCGCGCTCTCCTCGGCCATGACCTCGTGAAAGCGCGGATATGCCGAGTACGGCACGCCCTTGCCATCGTGGAACGCGCGCAGCACTTCATCCTCAGCCGAGCCGAGCACGGCGAAGAACTGCGCCGTGGCCGCGATGTTGTTCGGGCTGGCGGCGCGCGTCAGCCACGCGGCGTGCTCCGGCGGCAGATGGAACGTGTCGGCTTCGGGATCGTGCTCGACGATGCGCCCCGTGGTCATCGCCCCGAGCCATTCGCGCACGTAGCGCTCGCTCAGGCCGGCGCGCTCGGCGATCTGCCCTGCCGTGCTCGGCGGCAGCGCGGCCATCGTGTCGAACAGGCCCGAACGGTGCCCGAGGCTGGTCATCAGCATCACGGCGCCGCCGTTCATCATCTCGAGCATCCGCTCGGCGAATGCTTCGGACTTGGCGGTATCCAGTTTCACAGGTTCAGCGGTCTGCGTGGCGGTCATGACGATCTCCTTGAGTGAAATAGTTGTTTCTGAAAACCCACCCTCGAAAGTCCGCAAATGGCGGTGAAAGTGCCCTCCGCGGCGTGTTTCCCTCGAGTTTCAACAAAGCATAGAGACCTCCAACCCCCGCGCCACTGCACCCCGGGTCAAGAAAAAGTTGACTTGTGGTCAACCCTGCGGTTCCAATACATCGTTCCGCATCACGCTTCCGGGAAATCGCCATGGCCCCGCCCACGCGTCAGCGCATGATCGAAATCGCCTACGACCTGTTCGGTCGCGAAGGATTCCATGCCGTTGGCCTGGACCGCATCCTCGCCGAGGTCGGCGTGACCAAGACGACCTTCTACAACCACTTCGAGAGCAAGGACGACCTGGTCCTGGCCGTGCTCGAACATCGGCACGAGGTGGAACTGGGCCAGCTCAAGCAGCGGTTGCGTGAAATGGGCGGCATGGCAGCGCGGGGGCAGCTCGAAGTGATCTTCGATGCGCTGAACGAGTGGTTCGACGAGCCGGACTTCCGCGGCTGCATCTTCATCACCGCCGCCGCCGAGTTTCCCGCCGCGCACGACCCGGCCCATCGCGTCGCGGCCGCGCACCTGGAGGAGACCCGCGAGTTGCTGGAAGAGCTGGCGACCAACGGCGGCGCCACCGCGCCGGGCGAGTTGGCGCGGCAACTGCTGCTGCTGGTCGAAGGCGCGATCGTGATCCGTCACGTCACCGGCGACCCGCACGCCGCGACGCGCGCCGGCGCCAGCGCCGCGGCGCTGCTGCAGCGCTACCTGCCGCCGGTGCGCAACCTTCCGCGCCTCGATGACACCCAGCACCGCGCGGCGGAGACGTGAGCCACCACCACCTGCCTCTCCATCACCAACCAGTAACGCCCGTTCTGAGCGAGTCTGCGAGCGAAGGGCGGGATTTGCTGGTTCGACATCAACCGGTGATCCCGCCCTTCGCTGCGCTCAGGACGGGCGTACTCCACAGGACCGCAACAACGCCCCCTCATTCCTCCCCGTGCGGCTGCGGCGGCACGCGCGACTCGTCGAACCCCTCGTCAAACGTCGCGCGCTCCAGCCAGTGCGGCAGCTCGATCTCCGCCGACTTTCGCCACGCGCTCAGTTGCAGGGCCGCGATCAGCCGCGCCGCGGCGCGCATCCGTTCGGCCGTGAACGCACGCACCGGCTCGGGCAACGCGCCCAGGTCGTCCCGTACCGGCAACTGCTCCTCCAGCTCATACACGCGGTCGACTAGCGCGTGACTGGCGCGCAGCTCGCGCTCGACCAGCTCGAACACCTCGTCATGCGCCTCGGGTCGAGACGGGGGCTGGTCGAAAAGCTCCGCGTAGGGCACCTTCGTCGGCAGCGCGTCGACCTTCGCGTGAATCCCGCTGCCCGGCGACTGGAAATCCTCATCCGCGCGCCCGTTGAAATGCACCGTCGTGTGCAGCGGTTGATGCAGGTCGGCCGCGTAGTGCGCCAACCGGCCGGCATAAACCAGACACTTCATGCGCACGTGCTCGTTGTCCGGATCGCGCCGGTGCTCGGCGAATGCCACGGTCAACCGCTGCGTCGCCTCGGCCAGGGCGTACGGCAGAAACCCCAGCCGACCGATCGGAACGTCGCGCTCCGCGCACAACGCGATCAGCACATACCGATGCTCCGGCAGCGCTTCCTCCACATCAAGCCACTCCCAGTCGAAGTAGTGCTCGGGATACTCGGCCGCGCGCAGTTGCGGCAGCTCGTCGTCGCGCATGAGATCCGGATCGAGCGACGCGTGCGCGATCGTGCGCTCGCCGTCGCGGAAGAACGCGGGCACCTCCGCCGGCAGACCGCGCGTGCCGGCCAGCGCGGCGTAAACGTGCCCTTCGTCGTGCCAGGCGTGGGCGCGCGGCGCCAAGGCGAAGGTCAGAAGCGTGCACAGAACCGTAAGGACGCGGCAATGCATCGTATTCATGCGAGGGGGTTACCTTTCACAGTCACTCGTCCGCCGACCGCAATCTTCCGACGCCGGCCGGCGCCCGTCAAACAGCGTGCTGAAGCCGGACCGCCCCCGGGGGATTGCCTCGCGAGCGTGGGGCGGTACGCTTTGGGGCATGAGCGAAACCCCCTCCCCCCCATGGACGTGGACGATGGCGCTGGCGGCGGCGATGCTGACGGTCGCGGCGATGGGCTGCGAACGCGACGCCGGCGACGGTGCACAGACGACCGAGGCCGAATCACGCGAAACCGCGACCGCCGACGACGACGAGTCGGAGCAGGCCGCGGCCGACGAGGCGACGCGCCGTCTGTCCGACCGTTTCAACACGCTGATGCAGGACGATGGCGATCCGGCGCCGATGGTCCCCGAAGCGCTGCGCCTGACCGAGCGCTACCCGGACCACGCCGCGGCGCATCGGCTGCTCGGGCAGATCCTGCTGGCCGACGGGCAGCACGAATCGGCCTACGCGGCGTTCGAGAAATCGCTCCAGCTCGACCCGGAGCAGATGGAGCTGCGCCTGCTGGCCGGCACGATCGCGACCCGCGATCTGGAAGACCTCGCCGCGGCGCAGCGCCACTACGCGCAGGCGGTGAGCCTCGAGCCGACCCACGGCCGCGCCCGGCTGCACCTGGCCCAGGCGCTGATCGACCAGCAGCGCTACGACGAGGCGCGCCACGAGCTGCTGGTCGCACTGCGGCACAACGCCGAGATGCACGAGGCGCACGCCCTCCTGGCCGACCTCTACGCCCAGCAGAACAAGACCGACCCCGCTCTCACGCACATCCGCCGGGCGCTGGACCTGCTGCCCGGCGACGACGAGCTGACCGACGCGCAGCGGCAGCGCCGGGTGATCTACATCCGCCGGCGCGCAATGCTGCTGCGCCGCAGCCTGAAGCCCGAGGCGGCGCTGTCCGTGCTGCGCGACCTGCCGACGGAGTTGCACTACACCGCCGGCATCGCGGAGGAGATGGCGCGCTGCTGGGCGATGATGCAGCAGCCGATCAAGGGCGCCGAGCACTTCGAGCAGGCGGTGGAGCGCCACCCGACGCGCGCGGACGTGACCGTGGGCGCGGCGCGCTGGTACCTCCGCGCCGAAGCGCCGGCCGACGCGCGGCGGATGATCGATCACCTGCAGCGCATCAACCCGCGCCATCCCCAGCTCGCCGAACTGCGCGAGCAACTCGCCGCCGCGGAAGGCGATGGCACGCAGGATGGGTGAGCGGCGGTGAAGCGGTCCCGACCTTCGCGGCGCGCACAGCCGGCTTCGAGCCATCGAGCCCCCTATGGTTTAAAAGACTGTTTCACAAGCCAAGCCGCGGGGTGAGTCCGCGAACCCCGCGGATATTCG
>JBMCXL010000165.1:0-6971 GCA_048621015.1 Phycisphaeraceae bacterium | reverse complement strand
GACCACCCCTGGTCGCTCCCCGTCCGCTTGTCAGCGTACCCCCGATGGGGTAAGACGGTTTCAAGTTCCAGGTTCCAAGTTTCAAGTTCGCGGAGACGGTGGGAAGCCGCCGGTCAACTTGAAACTTGAAACCTGGAACTTGAAACTTCCCCGGCCCGAAAGGCGATTATGTCCGCAAATCCCCACCCCGACCGCCCGAACGTCCTGTTCATCATGACCGACCAGCAGCGCGGCGACTGCCTCGGCTGCGACGGCCATCCCGTGCAGGAAACGCCCTATCTCGACCAGCTCGCCAGCCAGGGCACGCGCTTCCGCTGCGCCTACACCGCCACGCCCTCCTGCCTGCCGGCCCGCGCCACGCTGCTCACCGGCATGAACCAGTGGCACACCGGCATCCTCGGCATGGGCAAAGGCCAGGGCCCGGTCCGCAGCGACTACCGCCACACCATGCCCGGCGAACTGGCTGCGGCCGGCTATCACACCCAGGCCGTCGGCAAGAACCATTTCAACCCCCAGCGCGCCCTCAACGGCTATCACGGCTGCATCCTCGACGAGTCCGGCCGCATGCCCGACAGCGATTTCCGCCGCTGGTTCGACGCCCACGCCCCCGCCGGGGCCGGCTACCGCGATCACAGCGTGGACTGGAACTCGTGGATGGCGCGCCCCAGCCACCTGCCCGAGTACCTCCATCCGACCCACTGGACCGCGCACGCCGCCTACGACTGGCTCACGCGCCGCGACCCCGAGAAGCCGTTCTTTCTGAAAGTGAGCTTCGCCCGGCCGCACTCGCCCTACGAGCCGCCGCAGCCGTACTGGGACATGTACAAAGACCGCGACATGCCCGAGCCTTACACCGCCGAGTGGTCCGACAACTGGCACCGCCACCCCGACACGCAGGACGACACCAACGCGTGGCGCGCCACGCGCAACGACGTCGAAAACCAGCGCGCCCGCGTGGGCTACTACGGCTCGATCACCTTCATCGATCACCAGATCGGCTGGCTGCTACAGGAGTTCCGCAAGCTCGACGCCGAGGCGGCGCGCAACACGCTGATCATCTTCTGCTCCGACCACGGCGACATGATGGGCGACCATCACCTGTGGCGCAAGACCTACGCGTACGAAGGCTCGGCGCGCGTGCCGATGATCGTCAAGCCGCCCGACACGTGGGACTGCCCGCGCGGCCAGGTGCTCGATCACGTCGTGGAGCTGCGCGACGTCATGCCGACCGTGCTCGACGCCGCCGGCGTCGACATCCCCGACACCGTCGACGGCCAGAGCATGGTCCCGCTGCTGCGCGGCCAAGCGGCGCAGACCGACTGGCGCGACTACCTCATCGGCGAGCACATCTGGTGCTACAGCCACGAGCAGGCGAACTACTACGTGACCGATGGCAAGCAGAAATACATCTGGTTCCCATACCTCGGCCGCGAGCAGCTCTTCGACCTGGTCAGCGACCGCGGCGAAACGCGCGACCTCGCGAGCGACAACGCGTGGCAGAAGCAACTTGGCGCATGGCGCGCCCGCCTGGTCGAGGAACTGACCGCGCGCGACAACGGACTCGTGCGCAATGGCGAACTGGTCACACTCTCACTGGACGATGTCATCACCAGCCCGCACTATGGCCGCTACAACTGCGCAAGCGCGGAAGCGGAAGCGACGCCGGCGTAAAAAGCGAGCCCCTCTCCCCTCGGGAGAGGGTGCCGAGCAAGGCGCGCAACCTTCGCATATAAAAGTTCAACGAGGCGGGTGAGGGGATCAGCAGCGACCGGGCGTCATCTTCGCGATGCAGACGCAAGATTGTCGTTGATCCCCTCTCCCTTTCCCTCTCCCAGCGGGAGAGGGGATGCGCGCCGGCATCGCTCTCCTCACGCATAAAACGCCAGCACAAGCTGCACCATCCCCGCCACCACCGGCACCGCGCTGATCGCCACCGCGAAGCGCGACAGGTGTCGGCCCACGTTCGGCCGCTGCCGCGCGATGTACTCGCAGATGCAGATCACCAGCGCCACCGCGCCGTACTTGAAAAACACGATCCCCGGCAGCCCCGCCTTCACCAGGATGAAGTTCGCCAGCGGGTTCACCTCCGCGCCTCCCAGCGCGAGGATCGCCGTGGTCAGAAAGATGTCCAGCGTCGAGACCAGCACCAGCCACAGGTACGCATCCGGATAATACACGCCCGCCTTGCCCCGCCGATCGGCAGCCACCGCGTCATCGAACTGGCGTGGAGATTCGCTCATCGACTACTGAAGGATAGGCCGCCATCGGCTGATGCACCCGCACCATTCCGCCGCTTGCGGCTGCGCGCGGCGCCTGAACAGAAAAACCATCCCCTCACCGATCCGCCGCCACGATCAACGTCGCCGGCGCATCCCCGTCCAGCGCCTGCACCAGCGGGTCGGTCTCATCTTCAACATCGATCGGCACCGCCGTGAACGCCGCCGCGCCGCGCGGCTGAAGCGTCGCGTCCCGGTCATCAAAGTCCAGCGCCTGAAGACCGTGCGTCGTCGCCATCGCCAGCAGCTCGTCCGGGGCGATCCCGTCACGCCGGTACAGGTAGCGCATCTGCGGCAGAATTCCCAGCGGCTGCTTCTCCTCCGCCGGCTGACAGAGAATCGAGTCCGTCCCCAGGCACACGTTCACGCCGGCCTCCAGCATGTCGCGATAGCGATGCTTCCCCTCGCGCGGAAAGCCGAAGTAATCGCTCGCCACCGGGCAATACACCACCGACGCGCCGCTGCGCTCCAGGATCTCGATGTGCTCGTCCTCCACGTAGTTGCAATGCACCACCGTCCACCGCCCGCGTCGCAGCGCCGGCGCCAGCAGCTTCACCGGATGCATCCCCGTCGGCCGCACCGCATCGCTCCACTTGCCCAGCTCGCGCAGCAGCTCCGCCATCGGCCCCGCCGCATCGCGCACAAACTCCAGCTCCTCCGCCGACTCCGCCAGGTGTGTGCACAACCGGTAGATCCGCCGCTGGCTCAACCCTGCCAGTGCCTGGTAGAGCGGCTTGCCCACCGAGTACGGGGCGTGCGGCCCGACGCCCAGCACCGCCCCGCGCGGCCAGCCGGCCACCTTCACCTCGAAATCCAGCGGGTCGAGCGCCTGATCCACCTGCCGCGCCACCTCCTTGCCCGTGTTCCCCAGGCCGAAGCACTCCAGGTAGCTTACGCCCGGCAGGCGTAGCCCCGCCGGCGCCTGCCGCCGGGCGTAGATCGCATCGACCGATCCGCCGACGTCGCCGAGCCACCCGACCCCCGCCTCGCGCGACAGCCGCAGGCCGTGGTGCACCGCGTCGGTGATGGCGTCGGGCGTCTGTGGCCGATCGTCGATCACGCCCCGCAGCCAGTTGGTGAAATCGCCCCGCTCCCGGTCGTAGGGCCGGCGGTCGAGGTCGGTCAGGTCCAGGTGGGCGTGGGCGTTGACCAGGGCGGGCATCAGCAACTCGGCCGTGCGGTCGACCACGCTCGCCCCGTCGCGCAGGCCCCGCGGCAGGTCGCGCTCGGGCCCGGCGTAGAGTACCCGGCTGTCCGCCACCGCGACCACGCCCGGCCGCGCATCGCAGCCCCGTGCGTCCCGCACCGCCCCGGCCCGATAGATCTTCGTGTTCCGAGCTTTCATGCTCCGCTCCCCGCCATTCCGATACCGGTAAGACCGTAGCCGTTGGTGGATTGCCACCTTACCGGACGTGTCGGTACAATCCGGGCCGCACCGTCCGGCCGGCGACAGGACGTTCCACCCCGGCCAACATACCAGACCCACGATCGACACGATCAACAGGATCAGCAGGATAAGGATGCCGCTCATGAGACTGTGGACCACCGCTTTGCTTCTCGCCGCTTTCACGCTCGGCTCGGTCGGCTGTGTCGCGCAGCAGGAGCTCGACCGACTCCAGACCGTCAACCGCAAGATGGAGGAGCAGATCGTTCAGCTCCAGACCGACCTCGAGGAAGCGCAGGCGACCATCGACTCGCTGCGCAACGAGTTGGCCGGCCGCGGCTCGAACAGCGAGGAGCTGCGCGCCGCGCTGGAGGAAGCCGAGGCCGAGCGCGACCGCTTGCAGGCCGCCCTCGACGAAGCCGAGCAGCAGCTTCGCAACATGGCCGGTCGCAGCCTCGAACTGCCGCAGGAGCTCAGCGACGAGCTGGCCGAGCTCGCCGCGCAGTACCCCGACCTGATGACGTACGACGAAGACCTGGGCATGATCAAGCTTCAGAGCGACCTGACCTTCGCGCTCGGCTCGGCCGAGGTGCGCGAAGAGGCGCTCAATTCGCTCGGCCGGCTCGCCGACGTGCTCCAGTCCGACGCCGCCCAGGACTACGAGATCCGCATCGTCGGCCACACCGACAACGTGCCCATCGGTAACCCCGAAACGCGCCGCCGCCATCCCACCAACTGGCATCTCTCGGCCCACCGCGCCATCGCCGTCCGCGACGCGCTCGACAGCGCCGGCATCACCGCCGAGCGCACCAGCGTCGCCGGCTATGGTCCGTACCGCCCCATCGCGCCCAACGGCCCGCGCGGCGCTGAGCCCAATCGGCGCGTCGAGATCTACCTCGTGCCCATGACCAGCCGCGACGAGCAGATGATCGACCGCATCGACGAAGACGACGAGCCCGCCGAAGACGACGAGCCCGCCGAAGATGACGCCGCGAACGACGATGAACCCGAAGCGCCGGCGAACGTCGGCAAGTAAGCGTTTATCTGTCACCCCCTCGCCCCCTTGAAAGCCCACGGTCTCCCGACCGTGGGCTTTTTCCTGCGCGCCCCCCAACCCCAAACCGCGCGGATGAGCGCAACGAACCCCGCGGCTCACCCACCGCTCACAAATAACGCAACCCGCGCTGCCCCAGCAGCGTCCGCTCATCCCGCGGCTCGTATTCACGCGACGGCAAACCAACAAGCTCACCATCCTTCAACCACGACTCATCGCTGCCGTACAGGTTCTCGAGCAGCAGCGCCTGAAGCCCGGCGAGCGTCTCCACGTGCGCGGGATCACCGGCCAGATCGTAAAGTTCGCGCGGATCTTCGGCGACGTTGAACAGCTGGCTCTGGTTGCCGACCGGATAGTAGATGAGCTTGTAATCACCCTCGCGGATCATGCGCTGGGCGATTTCATTCTCGCCGTGCTCGCCGTAGATGTAGTCGCGCCTGTCATCGCTGAACAGTGAGCGCTGCGTGACGTGCGCGGGAATGGGCAGGCCCGCCAGGTCCAGCAGCGTCGGCATGATGTCGCCAAACTCCGCGAAGCGGTCGTCCACGCGGCCGACCACGTGGCGCGGGTCGTCTTTCGCCGGCACGATGATCAGCGGGATGTGCGAAGACATTTCGTAGAACGGCGTCATCAGCCACATGCGGTGATCGCCGACCATGTGCCCGTGGTCCGAGGTGAAGACAATGATCGTGTTGTCGATCAGCCCCGCCTCGCGCAGATAGCCGAGCACGAGGCGGATCTGGTGGTCGATGTGCGTGATGGTGGCGTAGTACGCCTTGCGCGCCAGGCGCACCTCGCGCTCGCTCGCACCGTTCATCGCGCTGCGCCGGGCGCGGGCCTGAAGTTCAAAGGGCACATCGTCCAGGCTGTCGATCCACGTCCCGTGCACCGGCAGGTCGATGTCCGCGTCGTCGTACAGATCGAGATAATCCTGCAACGGCGTGAGCGGCGGATGCGGCGCGGAGAACGACAGGTACCAGAAGCCGGGCTTGCGCGGATCGCGACGGCGGATCATTCGGCACATCTCGCGCGCGGCCCAGTTGATCGCGTGGTGCTGCTCGTCCAGGTGCCACGGTCGCGCCTGAAAATCATTGTGGCACATGCCCGAGGCGTATTCCTGCCCCGCGCAACCTTGATCCTGGAGATACAGTTCCCAGTCGTCGGCCATGCCATCGGGAATCACGCCGGGGATGCGCCGGCCCTGTTCCTCGAGAATCACGTCATCGAAGCCGACCCGGTCGCGCTGCGGTGTGACGTGCAACTTGCCCACGGCATACGCCTGATAGCCCGCGTCGCGGAAACACTGCGCCATCGTCGGCACGTCCGGCAGCGGCTGACCGTCGCGGTACACGCGGTCGCCGTGCTCCCGCGCGCGCTGGCCGGTCATCAGCGAGCGGCGCGCGGGAATGCACGAAGGACAAGCCGAGTATGCCCGGCTGAAGCGCGTGCCGGTGCGCGCCAACTGATCGAGCGTCGGCGTGATGACCGTGGGGTGGCCCCCCGGCCGCGTGCAAAGCTCGCTGAGGTGGTCGGTGCAGATCAGCAGGACGTTCGGCCGCTTCGCATCCTCGGACAAGACATGACCTTTCGACTCGGACGGGAGATGCCGCGCCGGCGGCGCGATCCGCGAAAGTCGCCCGAGTATAGCAAACGGCCGATCATGCCTGTGCCCAGCGCCTTATCCGATGATGCGCCGCCGGTTGCGCACGTAATCCCAGAGCACGTACCGATCCAGGTCGCGCCCGCCGGTGAAGAACACGCGCCCCTTCGTCGACTCCGCCAGACGCTGGGCGAACTGCACGTCCTCCGAGCTCTGGCTGAAGCTCGGCAGCAGGAAGATGTTGATCGTGATGCCCTCGCGCGCGCAGGCGAGCCCTTCGCGCAGCGTCGCCTGCTCGGTGAGCGGGTCCGGTGGGTAGAGCAGGAACAGCTCGTGGCCGTCGAAGTGCGCCGTCGGCAGGCCGTCGGTGATGAGAATGATCTGCCGGTTCGGCGTGTCGCGCGACGCGAGCAACCGGCGCGACAGGTGCAGCGCGTGCTGGACGTTGGTGAAGTGCGGCGGCAGCACCGAATCCGAAACGTCCTCCCGGCTCATGTCCACTTTCAAGCGCACGATCGGATCGTGAATCGTCACCGGCTTGGGCATCAGCTCGGCCAGCTCGGAGACGTGCCGCGCCTTGGCCACGGTGTAGATCTCCATGAATTGAAGATAATCGCCTGGATACTGCCGGCGGATCAGCCCGTCCAGCGCCAACGC
>JBMCXL010000164.1:0-6972 GCA_048621015.1 Phycisphaeraceae bacterium | reverse complement strand
CCCGTCTCGGCGCGGCGATAGAAGCACGCGCCCGTGCGCTCGGGATGATCGCGATACATCTGCCAGAACAGAATCCACGGATCGATCAGCACCGCTTCACCGTCGCGCACCACCTTGAACACGAAATGACTGTGATCGTGCATGCCCACGGCCACGCCCGCGCCGTCGGCATAATGCGACCCGGCGCGCACCGGCACATGCTCATCCACGTGCAGCCGCGTGACGTGATGCACCTGGATCACCCATTCGCTGCCGTCCGCCCAGCGGCGCACGCCACGCCAGCGGTTGTTGCCGTGTTCCTCTTTGGTGTTGAAAAACCACTGGTCATCCAGATCGAACGGCGCCCAGATCGGCGTCCCGCGCGGATGGTTGATGTCCAGGCCCCCATGCGCCGACGCGCCGAAATACCCGCCCATCCAGCAATCATCACCGTTGTAGCACTCGCGAATGTCCAGCCCCTCCACCGGCAACGGGCACCACGGATGCACCGTCTCCGGACAGATGCGCAGCGACGCGTCCTGCAACGCCAACCGCACGTGCTTGCGCGGCCGACACGGCCCGTGCGTCTCGTCCATGAACTCAAACAGATCGTCCACCGCATCGAACCAGATGCGCACGCCCGCGATCTCCCACGGCTCGTAAAACGCGCGCTCCGTGCAAAGCTCGCGCACCAGCTCCACCTCCTCCCCCTCAACCTCCAGCACGCAACGAAAGCGCATCTCCGTCACCGCGCCGCGCTGCTGCACCTTCAACTCGTCCAGGTCGGTGCGCAGCACCTCCGCCCCCGTCTCGCGCACCACGATCGACACGACATGCCCGTCGCGCCGCACGAATTCCAGCGTGTCGCCGCGATCCAGCTCCACCGCCGTCAACGTCTGCGTCGCTTCAATGCGGCTGCGCATCACGATCTCCCGCACAAAACGCCAGGTCAGCGATGCGCAGCATACCGCATCACTCGTCCGTGCGCACCGCAATCACCCGATCCACGTACATCGCCGCGATCGCGCGCGAGTTCGGCGGAGCCAGCCACAGGCTTTCGCCCGGATCGTGCCGATAGGGACCGCCGGGCAGTTCGAGCAGGCGATATTCGCCGTCGGCCAGGTCCGCCACGCTCGGCCGGCGCGCGTTGGCCATCGGGGGATAGACGCCCAGTTGCAATGCCGTGTCATCGCCCGCCCCTTCACCCGCATCGATGCGCACCGCCACATGCAGCTTCCATCGCCCTTCCGGCGGCAGGTTGTCGAGGCGCATCTGAACACCCCACACGCCGACGTTGCCCGGCATGCGGATCGCCACGCCATCGGACGCCTTCTCATCCTCCACAACGCTCGTGTGCCCGTAGCGGCGCAGGTCCAGATCCTGGAAGTCGAGCCACGCGTCGTCACTGAGCCCGTTGGCCAGCTTCGGCGGCGCGGCGACGCGCCGGTTGATGCTCATGGTCTGCACGAGGCTCGCGAGGCTGCCCACCCCTTCGCCGAACTTGCTGATGCCGGCGCGGCGCGCGTCGCGCTGGAAGCGTTCAATGCGCTGCTCGGCGTTCACCTGCCAATCCAGGTCGCGCTGTTGCGCCGCGTGCGCGAATGCCGCGCGGCGCAGCAGGATGACATAATCCACGCCAAGGCGTGTCTTGCGCACGCGGCGTTGGAAACCCGGCTGATCGCGCACCGCCTCGGCGGCGCGCTCCATGAGCCGGTCGGCCTCGTGCATCACCTCGAAGGAAAGAAACGGAGCCGTCACCTGCGTGCGGATCGTCAGCGGCGTGTCCGTCTCGCGCACGGCGTCGTGCAACAGCGTGATGTATTCGCGAATGTAAGGCGCCGCGTCGCCGTAGTAGTGCTCGACGAATTCATCGACGAGCGCGTCGTGATCCTGGTCAGGGTCCCAGAGCAGCCGCGCAGCCACCCACGCGCGCAGCGGTGCGAACGGCACGCCCGTGCTGCCATAAGCGCCCTGCCCGAAGTAGCCTTGAATCGCCTCGTGCTCGGCAAGCCACTGGATCGAGCGCGACATGGCGCCGAGGTTCGGGTGCGGCTGAATGTAGCCGCCGAAGTTGGTGATGTAGTCCCAGACGACGATGTGCTCGGCGATGTCCGCCCACTGCGCGATGTGATCGCCGATGGGCGCGTTCTTCGCATGCTGGTGCGGATAAGCGAAATTCGCCTCGATCGGCGCGACGGTGATGAGCACGTAGGGCGGCACATCGAGGCCGGTCGGCGCGGGGAAGGACCAGTGATAAGCGAGCGTGGCGATGCGCGCCTCGGGCACCTGCTCGCGCACGCGCGCACCGATGTCGCTGACCATGTCGATCAGCGGCGCGGCGAGCGTGTCGCCGTGCTGTTTGGCGAAAGCTTTGCTCTCGGCGTCGGCGGCCCAGCCGCGGTCCTGCTGGCTGAAGCCGTAGGCGTGGTCCTTGCGCTTGTCGATGATTTTCGTGAGTCGTTCGGCGGCGATGCGCCGCACGTTCTCGTTCATCATCGCGAGCTGGCCGCCGGTGAACCAGTCGGGGTGCTCCTTGCCGTACTTTTTCCTGGAGACGATGCGGTGGAAGTTGTGTCCGCCCGTGGGCCAGTAGTCGGACCAGGTGTCGATGCCGTCGGGCGCGGGCAGGTTCTCGCGGTGGTGCGAACGGCCGTTGAGCAGGTTGTGCTGGCGATACCACGGCGCATCGGTGTCGCGCGAGAAGATTTCGCGATAGGTAAAGCGCGGCGCCTGGCGCATATCGGGCGCATCGAGTGTCAACGTATCGCGGCGCGGCACGTGCGTGTACGCCGGCGAAAGCCAGCGCACGCCGAGCTTGCGATCGAGCAGCCAGTACACGCCGTAAAGCGTGCCGCGCGGCGTGTTGCCGGCGATGACCACGTGCGGCCCCGCAGTGCGAATCACGAAGCCGTCTTCCCCGAGCGCGGTGTAATCGATGTCCGGGCAGAGCTGATCCGTCAGCTCGTTCTGTCGACCAACGACCAGCAGCGGACCGCTGGAAGGACTCGCATCGTGCGCCACCGGCGCGAACGAGGCGCCGCTGATCTCGCCCAGGTATTTCGCCAGCTCTTCGGCCGCATACAGCTCCACCGGATCATCCGCCGAGCCGACGTGAATCGTGTAGTTCGCTTCGCCGTTGTCGGCCAGCGTGAGCGTTTCAGGTGTCGGCTCCTTCGCGGCGGCGAGCGCCTTGCCCCGCGCCGTGCGCGCCGCCTCGGGCGAGGCGCCCGGGCGCAGCAGCGCCTCGATCCGCTGCGCGCGATAACGCTCGCGCGTCAGCGCCGGCTCGTCGGTCGGCTCGATGCGCAGACCGTCAAGCCACGCGGTGCCGTCGTCCACCGACTTGCTCAGGTACACCAGCATCTGGTTCGCATCGTCCGGCACGCGCACCACCACCGAACGCTCCCGCCAATCATGTGTGCCGCCGGCCGCGATCGCGCCGGGACGCTTGCGCCGGTCGGAGGTGACGGGCACGGGCCCCTCGAAACGATCGCGCGGCCGACGCGGGCCGCGATACCGAAGCCGCACGGAGACGGTGTCTCCGGCCGCGGCCTCGGCGCGCGTCCAGACCGTGACGCGGTAGTTCTGTTTGGGTTGAACGCGCAGCCCCTGCACGGCATGACCGTTGTAAAGCTTCAACGACGCTTCACCCTGCGCGGCGGTGTCGCGCGCGAGCGCGACCGCGCCCTTGAACAGCCAGCCTTTTGCCCCCTGCTCGAAGCCGGTGTTGACCAGTTCGGGCCGCGCGAAATCGGTGTCGCTCAGCAACGGCTCGGGCGGCGCCATGCCCTTCTCGCGCAACTCCGCCGGCTCGGTGACGGGATCGTCGGTCGGCTCGATGCTCACGTCGTCGTAATACACCGCACCGTCGCCACCGCTCTTGCGCAGGTAGAGCAGCATCTGCTTGGCGCGGTTGGGTGCTTTGATGACCGCTTCAAAGGTTTTCCAGTCGTGCGTGCCGCCGGTGATGAACAGCGCGTTCTCGGGATGGTGCAGGTCCATCTTGACCGGGCCACGCCAGCCGGGATTGACGCGCGGCCCGCGAAAGCTCATCTGCACGTAGCCGGCGTTCTCGGACGCGCCATCGCTTTTGATCTTCATCGAGATGCGATAGTGCTTGCCGCCTTCGACGGGAATCTTCTGCTGAAAGACGAACTTCTGCTCGACGCGCATGCTGTGCGTGCCCTCGGTGGCGGTGTCGCTGACCAATTCGCCGCCCGGGCCGCCCCAACCGGCGCGCCCCTGCTCGAAGCCGCCGTTGCGCAGCATCGGGCCGGCGGTTTCGGGCGCGGTGCCTTTGGGCAGTTTCTCGATGGTCAAATCGTCGAACCAGGCGGTGCCGGTCGTATCCTTCTTGTGCGCATCGTGGCGCAGATAGATCGAAAGGTAGCGCGTCTTGTCGTGCAGTTGGCTCGCGGGGATGAACGTTTCGAACTGTTTCCAGTCGTGCGTGCCGCCGGTGGCGATGATGGCGGGAGAAGCGCCGTTGTCGTGGACGAAGCGCGGCGCGCTGCCTTCGAGCCAGCCGCCGAGCCACTTGGTGCCATTGCCTTCGCCGGCGGAGCGGCAGACAGCCATGAGCGTGGCGCCGTGCTCCGAGACGTCCTCGGTTCTGATCCAGATGGAGAGACGATAGTCGTGGCCCGGCTCGATGGGGCTGAGCTGGTCGGCGGTGGGCCGTTGCAGCGCGTGGCCGCGATCGAGGCGGAGCGAGCGCCGGCCGGTGTGGGCGGTGTCATCGACGACCCCGCCCTGGCCCTTGACGCCCCAGCCCTGACCGCCCTGCTCGAACCCGCCGTTGCGGACGGTCACGGGCTCGCCGGCCTGCCCCCACGCCGGGCACGCCGCCAGCAGCGCCAGCAGCACGAAAGGCCAGAGAGAAGGCCAACCGACCACGATGGAAAGCTTCTGCCGCATCAGGACTCTCCCGCTTGCTGTTGGTGATGAGGTGGGAGCGCTCGAGCCACCGGCGGCCGGGTCAACCACCTAATTCATCGACATAAAGAAACTTGCAGTCCGAACCCCCCCGCGCGGCATCCACGCGCCCTGGCAGGGCCGGTCCCGGCCGGCAACGACAAAGAATAACAAATGATGCTTAAACGTCAATCATAAGTAACTGTATCGCCAGATTAGGTTATCAATTGTCCGCCCTCGCCGCTGCCCCCGCGGTCGTGCAATATTTGCGGCCACGAAGCGGTTGTAGCCCCGCCCCCGCCATGCGTCGGGTATCCGTCCACCACCGGAGCCGAAGCCATGAAAGCAGCGGTCATCATCCTCGCCGACACCGACTCACTCGAAGCCCTCGGCCGCGTCGCCAACGCGCTCATGACCACTCAGGAGTTCAAGGATGCCGGCGACGAGGTGCAGCTCATCTTCGACGGCGCCGGCACGAAGTGGGTGGGTCAACTCAACAATCCGCGCCACAAGTACCACGACGTCTTCCAGCGCGTGCACGACAAGGTCGGCGGCGTCTGCACCTATTGCGCCGAAGCGTACGCGGTCACCAACCAGGTGCGCGAAGCGGGCCTGCCCTTCGCCGACGAATACCAGGGCCATCCGAGCATCCATCGACTCGTGCGCGAGGGCTACCAGATCATCACGTTCTGAACGCGAACCGCCGCGAACGCGGACCGGCAAAGGATCGTCATGCAACACCAATCGCGCTTGCGCCTCTCCCTCCTGCTGCTGCGCCTCGGCGTGTTCATCGTCATGATCATGTGGACGCTGGACAAGTTCGTGAATCCGTCCCATTCCGCGGCAGTGGCGGAACACTTCTACATGATGCCCGGCCTCGGCTCCGCGGCGCTGGCGGTGATCGGCGCGGTGCAACTCGTGATCGTGCTCGCGTTCATCGCCGGCTTCCTCAAGCGCTTCAGCTACGGCCTGGTGCTGCTGATGCACGCGGTCTCCACGTTCAGCTCCTACCGGCAATACCTGGAGCCGTGGGATCACCTACTGTTCTTCGCGGCCTGGCCGATGCTCGCGGCGTGCGCGGCGCTTTACCTGCTGCGCAACGCAGACACGCTGCTGACGGTCGACGACGTGCTGGCGCGCCGTAAGAGGAAGGGGGCGTGACGTGGGGTTGACAGCACTGCTGATCGCTGCCGTGCTCTGGCTCGCGTGGAGCAACGGCGCCAACGACAACTTCAAGGGCGTGGCCACGCTCTATGGCAGCCGCACGACCACCTTCCGCGGCGCGCTGATCTGGGCGAGCGCGGCGACGCTGTTCGGCAGTCTGCTATCCGTGATGCTCGCGCACACGCTGGTTGCGCGGTTCAGCGGCAGCGGTTTGATCGCTGAACACCTGCTCACGCCGGCGCTGCTCGGCGCGGTCGCTGCGGCGGGGGCGGTGACGATCTTTCTCGCCACGCGCATCGGCATGCCCACCTCGACCACGCACGCATTGACCGGCGCGCTGGTCGGCGCCGCGCTGGTCGCGAACTGGGACGGCGTCAACTGGGCGCTGCTGGCCAACAAGTTCGCCCAACCGCTGCTGCTGAGCCCCGTGCTCGCGGTCGGCCTCACCGCGGCGCTCTATCCGCCGCTGAGCTGGTACCGCCGGCGCACGGGCGTCGAGCAGCAGACGTGCCTCTGCATCGGCGAGCAGGCGCCGCAGCCGGTGACGCTCACGGCCGCGGGCGGTGCGATGCTGATCGAAACGCCGGGGCAGCCGGTCGTCGCGATGGAGGACGCGAGCGCGTGCGTCGAGCGCTATCGCGGGCGGTTCGTGGGCGTTCAGGCGCAGACGCTCGTGGATGCGATGCATTACCTCAGCGGCGCGGCGGTGTGTTTCGCGCGGGCGGTCAACGACACGCCCAAGATCGCCGCGCTGCTGCTGGCGGGCACGGCGATGGGCGGTAGCGCGCTGGGGTCCGGTGGCGTGCTGCTGATGGTGGCGGTGGCGATGACCGCTGGCGGCCTGCTGCACGCGCAGCGCGTCGCCGAGACGATGAGCCGGCGCATCACCGATCTCAACCCCGGCCAGGGCCTGAC
>JBMCXL010000163.1:0-7007 GCA_048621015.1 Phycisphaeraceae bacterium | reverse complement strand
GTGAGCGGCGGAGCCGCGTCGCTTCGTGGGGGTGGGGGGAGTTTTTCGACGGCCTCGGCGATGCGCGCGGTGCCGTTGGGGTGGTCGGGGCGGGTCATGACCGCTTCGCCGTCGAAGGCGCGGACGGCGTCGAAGATGCGTTGGTCATCGGTGGCGACGAGCGTGCGCGTGATGCGATGCGCCTGCTGGACGCGTTCGACTACGTGCTGGATGAGCGGCTTGCCGGTGCGGTCGAGCAGGGGCTTGCCGGGCAGGCGCGTGGACGCGTGGCGTGCGGGGATGATGGCGATGGCGGATGGGTGGGACATCGGGCAGTCAGCGAAGATGTAAAGGGACGAAAGCGTGAAGCGGTCGGCGCGCCGGTCCATCCGCCATCCGCGATTCACCATCCGCCATTGTCACGCCTTGGCTTCGAGCTCGCCGGCGAGGGTACGGATGGCTTCGAGGCGCTTCTGGATGTCGCGGTAATCGATCTTGGTCTGGAGGATCTGGGAGGCGAGCTTCTGGGCCTCGCGCGCCTGCTCGGCGTTGTTGGTGGCGCGGGCCTGTTTTTCCAGCGCGTCCATGAGCAGGTAGCGCAGTGCCAGGCCGATGCGATCGCCTTCGTGGGGATGCGCCTCGATGCCGGTGCGCAGCGTGTCGATGGCTTCCTCGTTCCAGCCCTTGCGCAGGTAGCAGGTGCCGAGGTATTCGTGCGCGGCGGCGCGGTGCTTGGGGTCGGCCTTGGCCTGCTGGAAGGCGCTGATCGCCTCGTCGAGGCGGTCGGCGTGGTAGAGCCGGCGGCCGAGCTCGTAGCGCAGGCCGAGGTCGGTCGGGTAGTGCTTGACGCGCTCCTCGTATTCCTGCAACTCGAACGCGAGCTTTTCCTTGTTGAGCTTCGCGATCTTCTGCTTGATCGCCGTGGCATCGTCGGCCTTTTTCGCCTTTTCGCGGAGCAGGCGCAGGTGTCGGTTGTACTGGCGCATCTTCACGTCGCCGAGGCGCGTCTTGTAGCGGTACTGGCCGCTCTGGTCCCAGGCGCGCTTGAGCAGTTGCATCGCCTCGGCCTCGGGCTCGTCGGCATCGCGGTTGAGCAGGGCGTCGACGAGCTTGCTCAGGCGATCCAGATCCTGCGGGTCTTCCTCGTACTCGGCGCGGCGGCGGTCGATGATCTGATCCACGTCCGACTCGCGCTTGACGATGCGGTCCTCCTGGTCGAGCGCCTTCTGCTTCTCGGCGTCGCGCACGAAGTTGCGGAAGTCGCCTTCCTCGACCTTGTCCGTGCGCGAGTAGCCGCCTTCCTGCATGGTGCGCTCGGCTTCGAGGTTCTTCAGATCCATGAGCAGGTTGTCGTCGTTGGGCTTGACGCGCAGCAGCATCTTGCAGGCGTCAACCGCCTTGGCGTAGGCGCCGACCTGCGCCAGCGCGTCGCGCGCCTCGGTCAGCGCGGCGGCGTCGGGCTTGGCGGCCTTGCCGGCGAAGTCCATCACCAGCTCGGCCGCCCAGTAGACGACCTCGCCGAGCTGCAGGTCGGGCTCGGCCTCGTCGGCCTCGACGCAGCGCTTGAGAAAGTCGCGCGCCAGGCGCAGGTTCAGCGGGTCCTTGGACCAGAGCTGCTCGGTGTGGAACATGCGGTCCAGTGCCGAGGCGCCGCCGGTCTTGAAGCGTTCGCCGAGGGGCGCGGGCTTGCCGCCGCCGACCTTGCGACGCAGGGCGACGTCGCGCAGGGCCTGGTGCTTGTTGACGTTGTCGGGGTCGTGGCGCAGACCGGAGACGTAGCACTCGATGGCGTAGTCGTAGTTGTGTGCGCCGGCGACGGCTTCGGCGTGCTCGAAGAAGCGGTTGGCCTTGCGCGGATCGCGCTTGGCAGTGCTGCGCTGGCCGGCGCCGTCGGAACCCCGTTTCCTGGAGAACAGGCTGGAGAAGTCCATCACGTCATTCTATTCCCACGTGGGGGAGGGGCGAGCCCTGACCCTGCCACCGCCCGTAGGCGGGCACCGATGCTCTATGCATTGTAACCGAAGCCGGTGGCCGTGCTTGGGCCGATCCCGGAGGCGGCCGCGCGGGTTTGCCGGGCGGGGGTGGGGGGCGTATGGTGCGGGACTGTGCGGGGGGTGTGAGTGGGGAGTAGAGGGAAGAGAGTAGAGAGTGGAGAGTGGGGGGTGACGTTGCCCAGCCGCTGCCACTCTCTACGCTCTACCCTCCATTCTCTACTGTTCGAAAAGCCGCACAAGCTTCAATTACCCACCGAGGTCGCTCATGGCTGCATCACCGGAGACTGTCAGCGTTGGAATCCACGGCGCCGCGGGCCGCATGGGTCGGCGGCTGGTCGCGCTCGCCGCGGAGGACCCGGCCCTGCGGTTGGTCGCCGCGCTGGAGCATGGCGGGCACGAGCTGCTCGGCAAGGACGCCGGCACGATCGCGGGCATCGAGCCGACGGGCGTGGCGCTGAGCGAGACGTGGGCCGGCGACGCGCGGCCACAGGTCGTGATCGACTTCTCCGTGCCCGAGGCGATGCGCAGCGTGCTGGCGATGTGCCGCGCGCAAGGGGTGGCGCTGGTGATCGGCACGACCGGGTTCAGCGCCGCGGACGAGAAGGCGATCGACGATGCGGCCGCGGACATCGCCGTGCTCCAGGCGCCGAACATGAGCCTGGGCGTGAACCTGCTGTTCGCGCTGGCGGGTCAGGTCGCGGCGAAGCTGGGCGATGATTATGACATCGAGATCGTCGAGGCGCACCACCGTTTCAAGCGCGACGCGCCCTCGGGCACCGCGCTGGGGTTGGCGCGGGCGATCTGCGACGCAACGGGCAAGGATCTGCAAAAGGATGTGACCCACGGCCGCGAAGGCGAGCAGCCGCGGCGCACGGGCGAGATCGGCATGCACGCGCTGCGCCTCGGCGACGTGGTGGGCCGGCATGCGGTGAGCTTCGCCACGCTGGGCGAGGAGATCCAGCTTGCGCACAACGCCTCGACGCGCGACGTGTTCGTGCGCGGCGCCCTGCGCGCGGCGCGCTGGCTGGCGGACAAGGCCGCGGGGCGGTATGACATGAAGGATGTGTTGGGGCTGTAAGTTTCAAGTTTCAGGTTTCAAGTTTCAAGTTCGCAGAGACGGCGACGAAGCCGCCGAATAACTTGAAACTTGAAACCTGGAACTTGAAACTGCCCCGGGAACCCTGCGATGACACAAATCGACAACGCCAGTTCCGTGCGCGCATTTATGGACACCCATTTCAGGCATTTCAATGCGCGGGAGACGGTGGACGCGGCGCGGGCGTTCGCGGCGCACGTGAACGCGGGGGGGCGCATGATGGTGACGCTGGCGGGGGCGATGAGCACCGCCGAGATCGGGCGCAGCCTTGCGCCGCTGATCCGGGCGGGCAAGGTGCATGCGATCACGTGCACCGGCGCGAACCTGGAGGAGGACGTGTTCAACCTGCTGGCGCGCGACGAGTACGAGCATTGTCCGCAGTGGCGGGGGCTCTCGGCCGCGGACGAGCGCGCCCTGATGGAGCGCGGGATGAACCGCGTGACGGACACGTGCATTCCCGAGACGGTGATGCGCCATCTGGAGGCGCGATTGATGGAGCGCTGGCAAGAAGCGTGCGCCGAGGGTGTGCGCCGGATGCCGAGCGAGTTCATCTTTGAAGTGTTGCGCAGCGGCGTGCTGGAGCCGCACTATCAAGCCGACCCGGCCGACTCGTGGATGCTCGCGGCGCTGGAGATGGATCTGCCCGTGTTCACGCCGGGCTGGGAGGACTCGACCACGGGCAACATGTTCGCCGCCGCGGTCACCGCCGGCGTGCTGCCGCACCACCAGTGCGTGACCACCGGCACCGAGCAGATGCAGCGACTGATCGAGTGGTACCTGGCCAACTGCGGCCTCGGTGCAAACAACGACGATCCGCGTATCGGCTTTTTCCAGATCGGCGGGGGCATCGCGGGCGACTTTCCGATCTGCGTCGTGCCCACGCTCATTCACGACCTGAAGCGCGACGATGTGCCGTTTTGGGGCTACTTCTGTCAGATCTCCGATGCGGTGACCAGCTACGGCGGCTACAGCGGCGCGGTGCCGAACGAGAAGATCACCTGGAGCAAGCTGGACGTGGACACGCCGCGCTTCATGATCCAGTCGGACGCGAGCCTGGTCGCGCCGCTGATCTTCGCGTACGTGCTCGCGGCGGATGATTGATGCAACAGAACGGGTCGAGTCTGCCGCGCCGGTGGGCGCGGTATGGACAAGCGCGTTCAACCCCCTCCCTTTGAGGGAGGGGCAGGGGGAGGTGGGGCGCACGTTGTCCTTGCGTCATCCTCACGCGCATCAGCGATCATGGTTGCAGGGCGCTTCACCCTCCCCTTACCCCTCCCTCAAGGGAGGGGGGTTGAGAAGGAGGGGGCAGCGCCTGGATTGGGCGCCGTGTTTGCCAAGGGGGCGCGCAGGCGATCCAATAGGCGGTCATGGTCTGGGTGTGCCTTTCTCTGGTGGGGGTGTCGTTGGCGATTGCGCTGCCGTTGACGGCGGTGCTGGCGCACGTCGGTCGGCGGTGGGCGTGGCTGGACGAGGTGGGCGGCGAGGCGCACAAGGCGCACGCGCAGGCGGTGCCGAACACGGGCGGCGTCGCGCTGTTCGTGGCGATCGCGCTGCCGATGGCGGCGGCGCTGGCGGCGGTGTGGGGCGTGCCGATGGCGTGGTGGGAACGGTGGCTGCCGGCGGCGGCGGTGCACGTGCCGGGGCTGCGGCAGGTGACGGCGTTGGGCGCGGTGCTGCTGGGGACGATGGCGGTGCTGCACGGGGTCGGGCTGGTCGACGATCGGCGCGCGCTGGGGCCGGGCGCGAAGCTGGCGGCGCAGCTTGTCGTGGCGATCGTCCTGGTGCTGGCGGGGTTTCGCGTGCTGAGCGTGCTGGATACGTTCGGCGCGTGGGGCGTGGCGCTGTCGGGGGCGGTGACGGTGGCGTGGATTGTGGTCATCGTCAACGCGTTCAACTTCCTCGACAACATGGATGGTTTGTCCGGCGGCGTGGGCGCGATCATCGCGGCGCTCTATCTCGCGGCGACGCTGCTCAGCGGGCAGTGGTTCGTGGCGGGGTTGGCGGCGCTGCTGGTGGGCGCGCTGCTGGGGTTTCTGGTGTTCAATGTTTCACCGGCGCGCATCTTCATGGGCGATGGCGGCTCGCTGGTGATCGGGCTGCTGCTGGCGGTGATCTCGGTGCGCACGACGTATTTCGACCCGGAGGCGATCGCGCCGACGCCTGGCCGCCACTGGTATGGCGTGCTGATGCCGGTGATGGTGATGGCGATTCCGCTGTACGATTTCACGAGCGTGACGCTGATTCGGCTGATGCAGGGGCGCAGCCCGTTCCGCGGGGATCAGCAGCATTTCTCGCATCGGCTGGTGGCGCTGGGCCTGTCGCGGCGGCGCGCGGTGGGGGTGATCTGGTTGTGCACGCTGGCGACGGGTTTGAGCGGGGTGATGCTTGGGTCGTTGGCGGTGTGGCAGGCGCTGCTGGCCGCGGCGCAGACGATCGCGGTGGTCGCGCTGCTGGCGGTGCTGGAGCACGGGGCGCGTCAGCGTTCCGACGGCGGGATGTGAATGGCGACGAACGCGGTCAATCCAAAACCATTGGGCTTCATGCGTTCGAGGCGGTTTTCCTCGATGGCGTGGCCGTTGAGGTTGACATAGAGCGTTGAGCCGTCCGCGCTGAGCTTGGCGCCGTAGGTGCCGCCGGGGACGTACTCGGCTTCGCGCTCCATGACGGGGCGCAGGAACGCGAGGACTTTGCGTGTGCCGGTGGCGATCTCGTATTGCACGACGGGCGTGCCGATGCGCACCGCGCCGCCGTGGGCGCCGGGGAGGTAGTAGACGAAGCGCTCGTCGGGGGAGAGGATGGTGACGGTGGTGTAGTTGCCCGGCGCCGGTTCGCCGTTGCGGCCGATGCGCAGGAAGTCGGGGCCGAGCATTTCCAGTTTCTGCTGGCCGGGATGGAAGCGGATGAGCTGGCCGTTGCGGCCGTGTTCGCCGCCGTAGGTGGTGGCATAGATCCAGCCGTCGCTGGCCTGGCGGGTGGAGGAGCGGATGGCGCGGCCGCCGGGGAGGGTGATGCCGGTGTCGCTGAGGGTTTGCGTGTCCGGGTCGAACCGGCCGATGTGTCCTTCCGCGGCGTTGTAGTAGATCGCGCCGTCGTTGCCGAGGGCCATGTTGCGGTTGGCGCCGATCATGCCGTCCGGTCCCTGGAAGGTCGGCTGCATGGTGCGCAGGTCGAAGGCGAACAGCGCATCGTCGTGCGCGCCTTCGAGGTTGAGATAGAGCATGTGGCGCTCGCGGTCGAGCTCGCTGGTGGCGGTGGCGGAGTCCGGCGGGAGCAGGCCGACGACCTGCGTTTCACCGCTGGCCGGGTCGTATTGAAAGATCTGGGCGGCGGGAACATGGTCGGTCCAGCGCGCCTGGGGCGCGCGCTGGCCGCTGTTGAAGGTGGGCACGAAATAGATCCTGCCGTCGTCGGCTTCGTGGATGCCGGCATGGATCTTCGACCAGTTCGGATCGTCCGGGCCGGCGTTCACCACCGCGTTGGGATCGCAGATGCGCTCGAGCACGTGGCGCGAGGGCGACCAGCGATAGACGAACACGCTCGCGTCGGCGTCCTCGCCTTCCTTGGCCATGTCGGTGCCGTGATCGCCGATGGCGACGTAGACGCTGCCGTCGCTTGCCACGCAGATGTCGCCCCACGACGTCCAGCCCGTGCCGTTGCCCGGTCCCACGCCCGGGTGCGGCAACTGGCCGTGGTAGACCAGCTCGACGGTCGGGGAATCGGCGGCGACGGTGAACTCAAACGCCCCCTCCAGCGCGTCGCGTGCTTCGGTGAGGTCCTCCGGTGTCTGGAGAAAGCCATCGCCGGTGAGGCGGACGCCCCCGTGGTCATCAGCGCCGGGAATGGCCGGCGGCCAGGTGGCTTGCCCGGCACGGTCCTGGGCACTGGTGGTGGCGGCGATGCCGAGCGCAAGCAGCAGCATCAGCGCGAAACGTGGCCGA
>JBMCXL010000162.1:0-7018 GCA_048621015.1 Phycisphaeraceae bacterium | reverse complement strand
GGTGGTGGCGGCGATGCCGAGCGCAAGCAGCAGCATCAGCGCGAAACGTGGCCGAGGGGGCATGGTCATCATGCGGTCCATGATAACCCCGCGCCTGCGCAGGGGTCTCGCGCAACTTGCGCCTCACGCCGCGCTGCTTTTGCGGGCGTTGTTGCGCGCGTGGAGCGGGACTTCCACGATCACGCGGCAGCCCTGCCCGGTTTCCATCCGCAGACTGCCGCCGAGCAGGTTGGCGCGCTGGCGCAGGTCGTGCAGGCCCAGCGTTTCCTGGCGCGCCTCGGTGGCGAGGGCCTTGTCCGGATTGCATCCGACGCCGTGGTCTTCGACCTCGAGCCGGGCGAGATGGTCCACCCGTTGCAGCCGCACCCACGCGCCGTCGTCGCACTTGGCGTGCTTGACCACGTTCAGCAGCAGCTCGCGCGCCGCCTGAAACAGGAACGCGCGCACCGCGCCGGTGTCCGGCTCGGCATTGGACTCCGCGTCGACCACCACCGGCAGTTGATGCAGCCGATCAAAATGCTCGCTCAGCCAGTGCAGCGCCGCGCCGAGGCCGCTCTCGAACAGCACCGGCGGATAAAGCTCGACCGTCAGATCGCGCGACGCCTGCACCGCCTCGTCGATCAGCGCGCCGGCGCGCTGGATCGGCTCGGCTTCGTTCGCCGCGGGCGCTTGCGCCATGCTCAGCGACATCTTCGCCGCCACGAGCAACTGCTGAAGATGATCGTGCAGCGTCCGCGCGATGCGCTCGCGCTCCTGCTGCTCGGCCGTGCTGAGCTGGCGCGCCACCTCCTCGAGCTGGCGGGCGCGGCCCTCGGCCTCGGCGGTGCGCTCCGCGACGCGCTGCTCCAGCTCGCGGTTCCACTGCTCCAGTTCGAGCTGCGCCTGCAAACGCTCGGTGATGTCCCGCGCGATCGTCGAGGCACCCACGATGCGCCCTTCCTCGTCCTTTATCGGCGAGACTGTCAGCGACAAGGCGATCTCCGTGCCGTCCTTGCGCCGGCGCACCGTCTCGTAGTGATCGATGCGCTCCCCCTGGCCGATCCGCGCGAGGATGGCGTCGACCTCGCTGTGGCGGTTCTCGGGTACGAGCATCTTCACCGAACTGCCGATCGCTTCCTCGGCGGTGTAGCCGTAGATCTTCTCGGCGCCGTGGTTCCAGCTCGTCAGCGTGCCGTCGAGCGTCTTGGCGGTGATCGCGTCGTCGGAAGACTCGACGATCGCGGCGAGGCGGCGCTGCAGTGCATCGGCGCGGCGGCGCGTGCTGATGTCCTGGAACACCAGCACCACGCCCTGCATCTGGCCGTCCTCCCCACGAATCGGCGCCGCGCTGTCGGCGATCGGCCGCTCGCTCCCGTCGCGCGCCACCAGGATCGTGTGATTCTCCAGCTCCATCGGGGCGTGCGTGCGCCGGACGATGGCGACCGGGTGCGTGATCGGGTCGCGCGAACCCTCGCGCACGATCTGGAACACCTGCTCCGCCGCCCGGTTCACCGCCTCGTCCAGCCGCCAGCCGGTCAGCGTCTCGGCCATGGCGTTCAGAAACGTCACGCGCCCGTCCCGGTCCGTGGCGATGACGCCGTCAGCGATGCTCGCCAGTGTCGTCTGGTAGCGCTGGCGCTCCAGGCGCTCGGCGGCCTGGGCCTGCTGGCGCGCCGCGTCCAGCCGACCAATGCGCCGCGCATACCAGTCGATCAGCAGCGCGAACAGGAGGATGTAGAGCACCGCGAACAGCGCGGTGGCATACGTGGGCGACACCAGCGTGCCACGGTCCACCCACGCATGCAGCGCGCCCAGCGCGAACGGCAGCGCGATCGCCAGCGGCAGCAGCCCGCGCGCCAGGCGGCCGCCCAGCGAGCGCTGCGTGAGCAGCGCCATCGGGCCAACGGGGGCGCGCAGGTTCAGCAAGGCCAGCCCGAGCACCGCGAGGCTCAGCGCGCTGTGCAGCGCCATCGCGCTGTAGCGCGGCGACGGCGGGATCTTGTAGAACCCCGAGACGCCGTAGGCATAGCCGATCAGCGCCAGCAGCACGACCACCAGCATCACCAGCGTCAGCACCTGGGCGAGGATGATGGAGCGCCGGCCGCGCGTGAGCAGGATCATCGCCGCGCCGGCGAGTATCAGGCTCAGCGCCACGCTCGGGCCCATGCGTCCCGGTGCACCGGTGTCCGGCGCCAGCGGCGCGTCCCGGAACAGCAACTGGTCGATGCCCAGGCTCCAGCCGAACAGGTCCTGGCTGAGCGTCAGCGCACCCAGGACGAGCACGACCGCGCCGCCGAGGCGCGCCAGCCAGATGCACATCGGCCGTTCGCCCAGCCACGCCAGCGCCATCAGGCTCGCGCCCGCGATCGTCAGGCCCACGGCGGTGTTCGCCTTCATCGACGCCCAGTCGGGCGAGCGCACGACGTCCAGCTCGAACGACCAGCTCAGCAGCGCAAGGGCGGCAAGCAGCGTGGCCAGAAGGCTCAGCACCCGGGCGAAACGAAGCGACAGCGCCATGTACATCGCGCTCGAATGGGTCGAGTCAGCCATGTCGGGGGTCATGCCATAGCTCCAGCGCGCCGGCACGCGCCGGCGAGGATCATCACCTGATCGTATGCCGGGTGGGTGGGACTCGGAGGGTTCTGTGGGGTAAGTTTTTCACCAATCACAGGTTATTAATGAAAGGGTAGGGGCTGCCCCGAGGAGGCAGCCGACCGATGGCGGATCGCCGCGAACCGATCCGGCATGCAGCGGGGCGCGAACCGCTTTCCCGGCGCGCAGAAGCGTGACAGATGCGCTACGATCAGCAATACGCATCGGCGGTGGCGTGGCCTCCACGGTGCGCGGCGCACTGCCCAGCGATCGGCGAAACGATGAACCGCAGCGACCCCGCCCATCACGCCCACACTCACGAAGCCCACGAAGCCCACGAAGCTCACGAAGCGGCCGACGCGACCGCGCGCGATCCGGTGTGCGGCATGACGGTGCGCATCGCCGACGCCGCGGCGCACGTGGAGCATGAGGGGCGGACGTACTACTTCTGCAATCCCTCGTGCGCCGAGCGATTCCGCGCGGCGCCGCGGCACTATCTCGAACCGGAGCAGCAGACCGAGCCCGCGCCGAAGACCGCTGACGCGCGGACGTATGTCTGCCCGATGTGCGAGGGTGTGGAGCAGCAGGGGCCGGGGACGTGTCCGAAGTGCGGCATGGCGCTGGAACCCAGTACGCCGGCGCTGCCGCAGCGCCGAACGCAGTACACCTGCCCGATGCATCCGCAGATCGTGCAGGACGAGCCGGGCAATTGTCCGATCTGCGGCATGGCGCTGGAGCCGATGACGGTCACCGCGGCGGACGAGGAGGAGAACGTCGAGCTGCGGGACATGACGCGCCGCTTCTGGGTGGCGGCGGTGTTGACGGTGCCGCTGGCGGTGGTGGCGATGGGAGCGATGATTCCGGGGCTTGCCGGGTTGCTGGGGGAGGGGGGGATCGGCCCGCGCGTGCGCGGGTGGATCGAGCTGGTGCTGGCGACGCCGGTGGTGTGGTGGGCCGGCTGGCCGCTGCTGGTGCGCGGGTGGCAGTCGGTGCGTCACCTGGACCCGAAGAATCTGAACATGTTCACGCTGATCGCGCTGGGCGTGGGCGTGGCGTGGACGTTCAGCGTCGTGGCGGTGATCGCGCCGGGGATCTTTCCCGCCTCGTTCCGCGGCGAGGGAGGCACGGTCGACACCTACTTCGAGGCGGCCGCGTTCATCACCACGCTCGTGCTGCTCGGGCAGGTGCTCGAACTGAAAGCGCGGCAGCGCACCAGCGGGGCGATCCGCTCGCTGCTGGAGCTGGCCGCCACGACCGCGCGGCGCGTGCGCGACGACGGCGAGGAGGAGGATGTGCCGCTCGATGACGTGCAGGTCGGCGATCGGCTCCGCGTGCGCCCGGGCGAGAAGGTGCCGGTGGACGGCGTCGTGCTGGAAGGCGGCAGCAACATTGACGAATCGATGCTCACCGGTGAGCCGATGCCGGTCGAGAAGCAGCCGGGCGACCAGGTCGTCGGCGCGACGGTGAACAGCACGGGCACGTTCCTGATGCGCGCCGAGAAGGTGGGCAGCGAAACGCTGCTGGCGCGCATCGTGCAGATGGTCGCCGAGGCGCAGCGCAGCCGGGCGCCGATCCAGCGGCTGGTGGACAAGGTGGCGTCGTGGTTCGTGCCGGCGGTGGTGGTCGTGGCGGTGATCGCGTTCATCGCCTGGAGCCTGTTTGGTCCGCCGCCGGCGCTGGCCACCGCGCTGGTGGTGTCGGTGACGGTGCTGATCATCGCCTGCCCCTGCGCGCTGGGGCTGGCCACGCCGATGTCGATCATGGTGGGCGTGGGGCGCGGCGCGCACGTGGGCGTGCTCATTAAAGATGCCGAGTCGCTGGAGGTGTTGCACGCCGTTGACACGCTGGTGGTGGACAAGACCGGCACGCTCACCGAGGGCCGGCCGACGCTGGTGGCGGTGGAGGCGCTGGGGGAGATCGACGAGAACGAGCTGCTGCGCCTCGTCGCGAGCGTGGAGCGCGGCAGCGAGCATCCGCTGGCCGAGGCGATCGTGCGCGGGGCGCGCGAGCGCGGCGTGTCACCCACCGATGTACGCGACTTCGAGTCGCACACCGGGCGCGGCGTGACGGGCGCGGTGGATGATCGGCATGTCGCCCTGGGCAATGCGGCACTGTTCGAATCGCTGGACATCGATCCCGCTCCGCTCACCGAGCGCGCCGAAGCGCTGCGCGGCGAAGGGCAGACCGCCATGCTCGTCGCCGTCGACAGCAAGCCGGCGGGCCTCATCGGCGTGGCGGACCCGGTGAAGGAATCCACGCCCGAGGCCGTGCGCCTGCTGCATGAGGATGACGTCGA
Source organism: Phycisphaeraceae bacterium (assembly GCA_048621015.1). GTDB lineage: Bacteria > Planctomycetota > Phycisphaerae > Phycisphaerales > Phycisphaeraceae > JBMCXL01. The sequence continues at coordinate 2,151 of JBMCXL010000162.1, read as the reverse complement.
GCTGGTCATGCTCACCGGCGACAGCCGCACGACCGCCGGGGCCGTGGCGCGCCAGCTCGGCATCGACCGCGTCGAGGCGGAGGTGCTGCCCGATCAGAAAACGGACATGGTCAAGCGCCTGCAGGGCGAGGGCCGGCGCGTCGCGATGGCGGGCGACGGCATCAACGATGCGCCCGCGCTCGCGCAGGCGCACGTGGGCATCGCGATGGGCACGGGCACGGACGTGGCGATGGAAAGCGCCGGGGTGACGCTGGTGCGCGGCGACCTGCGCGCGATCGCCACCGCGCGATTGCTGAGCCGGGCGACGATGCGCAACATCCGCCAGAATCTTTTCTTCGCGTTTCTCTACAACGCGCTGGGCGTGCCGATCGCCGCGGGCGTGCTTTACCCGGTGTTCGGCCTGCTGCTGTCGCCGATCATCGCCGCGGCCGCGATGAGCTTCAGCTCGGTGTCGGTGATCGGCAACGCGCTGCGGCTGCGGCGCGTGCGGTTGTAGCACCCGGGGGAACGCCGGTAGAGAAGCTCATAAAAGCGAATCGAAGCACCGACTGTGATGGTGGTACAGGAGGTTGTGCCGAGGGACCAAGTTCCGCGTCAGCCTGCCTCCGACTGTTCACTCATTTCAGCCAAAACGTCACAGTTAAAATGCCTGGCGAGATACTCACAGTACAGGCGAAATGCCTCTTGGCGATCCAGATCAGCGCGCGACGTATGTTCACACTGGAAGCGCCGCCGCGCTTCTTCGGCAAGGGCATCGCGGGCGCCTGAAGGCAAAGCCGAGGGATGGCAATCCCTCGGCTTTACGGGAGGCGCGGGCGGGCGAAGAGGTAGGCGAAGTAGGTGCCCAGCGCGATCAGGATGACCGACTGGAAGTCGGAAGCCAGGTGGCGGGCCGACTGGGCGAGTGTCGGCTGGTCGACCCACACCTGCGTCTGGTCCGTGAGGATGTAGCCGGCGGCGCAGGAGAGGACGGTCAGCGCGCAGGCGGCGATGGCGGGGCGCATGTCGCGCGGTTTGCCGCCGACGAAACGGACGGCCGCGCCGACCGCGACCCCGATCAACAGTGGCGCCATCCACGCCGTGCCCAGCGCATCGAAGATGCCGTACCAGAGCGGCACGCCGCCGGCCGCGACGAGCGCGCCCGCGATGACACCGAACGCCAGTTGCTTGTTGGAAAGTTTCGTCGCCATGGGAGCTCCCGGGGCGTAAGCAGGCCAAAAGGTTTCTCGCGAAGCACACGAAGGCCTCAGAGCCGCGGATCGGTCTCAGTTCTCTGCTAACGTGGTCACTTTTTATTTCGCGCTCTTCGCGTGCTTCGCGAGAGATCGTTTCATGCGCTCACCCCACCGGCGTCGCGTCGGCGGTGGTGATGGCGACGAGGCGCTCCAGCGCCTCGCGCGCCGCGCCGGAGTCAATCGCCTCGGCGGCGCGCTCGAGACCTTCGGACAGATCGCCGGCGAGGTCGGCAACGACCAGCGCGGCGGCGGCATTGAGACAGACGATGTCGCGCGCCGGGCCGTGGCCGCCCGCGAGGACGCCGCGCACCAGCGCGGCGCTGGCTTCGGGACTGTCCACGCGCAGGGCGCTGGGGTGTGAGTAGGACAGCCCCAGCGCGTCGGGCGCCAGCTCTTCGGTGCGCACCTGCCCGTTGAAGAGGCTGCTGAGCTGGCTGGGGCCGGCGGTGGAAAGTTCATCGAGGCCGTCGATGTGCGTGCCGTCGGCGTCGGGGATGCGGCCGTGCACGACGATGGCGCGCTCCGAGCCGAGGCGCTTGAGCGCTTCGGCGACGAGCGAGGTGAAGTGGCTGGCATAGACGCCGACGAGCTGGCGCGTCGCGCCGGCGGGGTTGGTCAGCGGGCCGACCATGTTGAAGATCGTGCGGAAGCCCAGCTCGGCGCGGATCGGCGCGGCGTATTTCATGGCCGGGTGATGCGCCGGCGCGAAGCAGAAGCACAGGCCCGCCTCATCGAGGCACTGCGCCAGTGTTTCGTCGCTGACCTGGATCTTCACGCCGAGCTGTTCGAGCACCTGGTTCGAGCCGGAGTTGGATGTGACCGACTTGTTGCCATGCTTGGCGACCGCGACATCGTGCGGCCGACCGGCGCCGGCCACGACCAGCGCCGCGGCGGTGGAGATGTTGAACGTGCCCGC
>JBMCXL010000161.1:0-7028 GCA_048621015.1 Phycisphaeraceae bacterium | reverse complement strand
CGCGCGGACGCCCGCCACGCTGACCTGGGCCACCGGCCGATGCACGCTCGCGACGAACCGCGATCTGCCCGACCCCGATCCGCGGCAGGACCGGTATCTCGTCGGCTTCAATCCGCAGCGCGAGGCCGACGACACGCTGCTGGTCGGCCGCGTCACGCGCGACCGCGACGATGCGCCGCTGGCGACGATCGTGAACTACGCGTGCCACCCGACGACGCTGGCGTGGGAGAACACGAAGGTTTCGCCCGACTATGTCGGCGCGATGCGCGAGCTGGTGGAGTCGGCGACGAGCCACGCGCCGTGCCTGTTCCTGCAAGGCGCTTCGGGTGAGCTGGCACCGGCGCACCAGTACGTCGGCGATCCGGCGATCGCGGAGCAGCATGGGCGCACGCTCGGTTACGCGGTGCTCAGCGCGCTGTCGTCGATGCTGCCGCCGCGGCAGCGCCTGGTGCATGAGCGCACGGTGGAGTCGGGCGCGCCGCTGGCGGTGTGGCGGCCCGAGCCGTTCGAGCCGGCGACGCGGTGCGAGGCGGCGACGGTCGATGTGGAGCTGCCTTTGAAGCCGCTGCCGTCGCTGGCCGAGATCGACCGCGACCTGGCGGCATGCACCGACCGGGCGCTGGCCGAGCGCTTGCGCCGCAAGCGCGGCATCGTCGAGAAGGTCGGCAGCGGCGAAAGCTGCGCGCTGCCGGTCTGGCTCTGGCGGCTGGGCGATGCCGTGCTGGTCGCGCAGCGCAACGAGGCGTATTCCGATTTTCAGCGCGCGTTGCGCGATGCGTTTCCCGAGCGTGCGGTGTGCGTGATGAACGTCGCCAACGGCGCGTGCGGCTATCTCTATCCGCAAGGCGTCGCCGACCGCGACATCTACCCCGCCTGGCAGAGCCCGTTCGCGCCGGGGTGCCTGGAAACGCTGATCGAGCGCACGCGCGCGGCGATCGCCGCGGGATGACGGCCGCGAATTCGCCGTTCCGCCCTGTTCCGCCCGCCCACAGCGCGATAAGCTTTCGGTGCGATGGCTGACAACAACGCCAAACTGGCGGACCTCTTCCAGGAGATGGCCGACGTCACCGAGATCCTCGGCGGCAACCGGTTCCGCGTGAACGCGTTCCAGAAGGCGGCGCGCATCATCGGCGAACTGACCCAGGACGTCAGCGAACTCGGCGACGTCAACGAGCTCCAGAAAATCGACGGCATCGGCGAAGGCACCGCCCACCGCATCCGCGAATTCCTCGAGACCGGCCGCATCGAGGAGCACGAGAAACTCGTCAAGCAGGTGCCCAATGGCGTGATCGCGCTGCTCCAGATTCCCGGCCTCGGCCCCAAGTCCGTCGCCACCCTCTGGCAGCAGGGCGGCGTGACCGACACCGCCACGCTGAAGAAAAAACTCGACAGCGGCGAACTCGAAGACCTGCCGCGCATGGGCAGGAAGACGCTCGAGAACATCAAAAAGAACCTCGCCTTCGCCGAGTCCGCCGGCCAGCGCGTGCGCATCGGGGAGGCGATGCCGTTGGCACAGTGGTTCGTCGATCAACTGCGCGCGATGAAACACGTCAAGGAAGCGCATTACGCCGGCTCGCTGCGCCGCGGCAAGGAGACGATCGGCGATATCGACCTGCTCGTCGCCGCCGACCCCGACAAGCACGGCAAGACCATCAGCAACGCATTCGTGAAGCTCGACGTGGTCAGCGAAGTGCTGCTCAAAGGCGCGACAAAAACAAGCATCCGCACGGACAAGGGCATCCAGGCCGACCTGCGCATCATCGAGCCCGCCGGCTACGGCGCCGCGCTGCTCTACTTCACCGGCTCCAAGGAGCACAACATCCGCCTGCGCGAACGCGCCATCAACAAGGGCTGGAAGCTCAGCGAGTACGGCCTGTTCAACGAGAAGACCGACAAGCGCATCGCCGGCAAGACCGAGCAGGAAGTTTACGAAAAGCTCGGCCTTGCGTGGATTCCGCCGGAGCTGCGCGAGGACCGCGACGAGATCAAGCTCGCGGAAAAGGGCAGAATCCCCGACCTGATCGCGCTCAATGACATTCAAAGCGAGCTGCACGCGCACACCACCGCCAGCGACGGTATCTGGTCGATCCGCGAACTCGCCAGCGCGGCACTTGACCGCGGCTTCCACACCGTTGCCGTCACCGATCACTCCAAGAGCCAGGTGCAAGCCAACGGCCTCGATGCGAAGCGCCTCGAAAAGCACATCGAAGCGGTGCGCGCCGTGGCCGACGAGATGAAAGGCAAGATCACCGTTTTGGCCGGCTCGGAGGTCGACATCCTCGCCGACGGTAAGCTCGACTATCCCGACAGCCTGCTGCGCGAGCTGGACATCGTCGTCGCCTCCCCGCACAGCGCGCTCTCGCAGGACGCGAGCAAAGCAACGAAGCGTCTGCTCAAGGCGATCGAGAACCGCTACGTCACGATCCTCGGCCACCCCACCGGTCGCCTCATCAATCGCCGCGAGGGCTTGCATCCCGACATCCATGAAATCGTCGACGCCGCCGCCGAGCGCGGCATTGCGCTGGAGATCAACGCCAACAACTGGCGACTGGACCTGCGCGACACGCACGCACGCGTGGCCGTGGAGAAGGGCGTGAAGCTGTCGATCAACACCGACGCCCACGGCCCGGCGGACCTGGATCAGCTCGTCTACGGCATTCTCACCGCCCGCCGCGCCGGCGCGACGAAGCAGGACGTGGTGAACACGTTCGGCAAGGCGCAGTTGACGAAGTGGTTGAAGTCGACGCGCGCGTAAAGAACGCGACAAGTCGCGTCGCTTCGTAGCGGGAAACCAGAAACGAGAAACCAGAAACCTATTTCGCCACGCGGTGCGCCGCGATGGAAGCGGCGAGCTTCGCGTAGTCGGCGGCGCCGTGCGATTCGGGGGCGTAGTCGAAGATGGGCTGGCCGAAGCTGGGGCTTTCCGCGAGCTTGATGTTGCGGCGGATGGGGGGCTCGAAAAGAATCGCTTCGCTCCACGGCTCGTCGCTGCCGCGCGCTTCCTCAAGGAAAGAGCGCAGGTCGCCGGCGACTTCGCTGGCAAGGATTGTCTGGCTTTCGTGCATGCACAGCACGATGCCGGAGACGACGAGCTTGTCGTTGATCCCCTCGCGCACCATCTGCACGGTTTCGAGCAGCTTGCTCAGGCCCTGCAGCGCGAGGAAGTGTGCCTGCATCGGCACGATGACTTCCTTCGCCAGTGTCAGCGCGTTGACGGTCAGCAGGCCCAGGCTCGGCGGGCAGTCGATGATGACGTAGTCGAACTGGCGCACGAGATCGGCGCACTTGTTGCGCAGGATCGTCTGCGCGGCGCCCGTCGCGATGCGGTCGGCCAGTTCACCTTCGACGCCGGCGAGGTTCACCTCCGCCGGCAGCACGCCCACGTTGTCGGCGATCTGCTGAACGATCTGCGCCGCGCTCGTCTCGCGCTCGACGAGCAGGTGGTAGATCGACTTGTTCAGCTCGCTCGGTTCGAGGCCGAGCGAGAGGGTGAGGTGTGCCTGCGGATCGAGGTCGACCATCAGCACGCGCTGGCCGGTGCGGGCGAGGGCTGCGCCGACGCTGACGGCGGTGGTCGTCTTGCCGACGCCGCCTTTCTGGTTGAGCAGGGCGATGAGGCGCGGCTCGCCGGTGGCCGACGACGCCGGTTCGGGCGCGGGCGAGGGCGGCGCGGCCGGGGTGGTGTCGGTCGGCGCGGCGTCGAGGGTGGAGCCGGGTTGGAGTTGTTGATCGCTGGCGCGTGTCACCAGGAGCCTCCGTGCGCCCTGAAGCGTGAACTGACTCACGTGCGTGCGGGTGCAGTGTACCATGAATCGCGGTGTCGCCCGACCGGGTGAGGCACGGGCTCGTTGACGCCTGTGCGCCCGGGCAGTAGGTTCCGAGTTGCGGCGGTTTGCCGCGTTCATCACCCCGATGGAGATCACGTCATGGCCGTGCAATCCGCGTTTCGTCGGCTCGCCGCGCTGCTCCTGCTGCTGACCGCCGCTGTGCTGCTCACCGCCTGCGGCGGGGGCGAGACCGGCGCGACGGAAGGGGGCGGCCGCTACGTCATCGTCTCCGGCGGGCAGAGCGGGGTTTATTACCCGACGGCCGGCGCGATTGCCCGGCTCGCCCGCCGCGCGGAGCCGGGCCTGAACCTCGACGTCCAGACCTCCGGCGGGTCCACCGCCAACGCCCGGTTGCTGCACCACGGCGACGCGCAGTTCGCGCTGATGCAGAACAACATCGCCGCGTACGCTCGCGCGGGGGAAGCAATGTTCGCTGACGGCGAGCCGATGACCACGATCCAGGGCGTGGCGGCGCTCTACCCCGAGCATATTCAGATCGTCGCCCGCGCCGATGCGGGCATCGAATCGATTGAAGACCTCGCCGGCCGAACGGTCGCGATCGGCGACATCGGTTCGGGCACGGAAGCGGATGCGCGCAACATCTTCGAGGCGCACGGCATGAGCGTGGACGACCTCGGCACGGTCGAACGTCTCGGCGGACAGGAGGCGGCCGACTACGTGCAGGACGGCCACATCGACGCGGCGTTCTACACCTTCGGCGTGGGCACCTCCAGCATCCAGACGCTCGCCGAGGCGGCGGACATTGTCTTCGTGCCTGTCACCGGCGACGGGCGCGATGCGCTGATGCAGCGCTATCCGTTCTACAGCGAAGCGGTCATCCCGGCGGGCGCGTATGGCGAAGGCGTGCCGCGCGCGGACGTGCCGACGGTGTCGGTGATGGCGACGCTGGTGGCGCGCGCGGATGTGCCCGCGGCGGTGGTCGAGAACGTGCTGCGCGGGATCTTCGCGAACGTGGAGGATTTCCATCGCGCGCATCGTCGGCTGCGCGAGGTGAACCGCGCCGATGCGCAGGCGAAGCTGTCGCTGCCGATGCACGAGGGAGCGCGGGCTTTTTACGGTGAAGGCGAGGACGCGGTGGAAGCGAACGCGTCGCCGTGAGTCGGCTGCTTTCCGCTGGTTGCGGCTTCGCGCGGCGCTTGAACTTCGGACCGTTTCGCGAAGCCGCAAGCGGCTGTGCAATCCATGGACACCGATCAATCCTACGGCATCATTCCCGTGCGCTTCGTTGACGGCGAACGGTGGTATCTGCTGGTGCGGCACGGTGCGGGGCACTGGGGCTTTCCGAAGGGGCATGCGGAGCCGGGCGAGTCGCCGGTGGAGGCGGCGACGCGCGAGCTGGCGGAGGAGACGGGGCTGACGGCGCTGCGCGTGCTCGACGAGCCGGTGCTGGAGGAGCGTTACATTTTCACGAAGCGCGGCGGCCGGCGGGTGAGCAAGCGCGTGACGTATTTCGTGGGGCGGGCGACGGGTTCGGCGGAGGTGACGCCGCAGCCGGGGGAGATCGCGGATTGCCGGTGGCTGCCGGTGGATGAGGCGCGGCGGACGATCACGTTCGCGGAAGGGCGGAAGCTGCTGGATCGGGCGGAGGCGCATCTGGCGGGGCGTGCTTCGGGGCCGTAGCTCCGCGTTGACATGCGGACTTGCCTTAAGACCTCTATCAAAACCCCTCCCCCTTGAGGGGAGGCAGGGAGGGCGTGAGTGCTTGAAGATCAGAAGTGCTGGTTTTGTCGTTGCGCTGTCGAACTTCGAGCCCTCACCCTCCCCTAACCCCTCCCTCAAGGGAGGGGGGGTTTGTTAGAGCTCGTTAGACCAGTTGAGCGTCCCCTGCTTTAAGCCGGACCTGAGCGCAGCGAAGGTCCGGATCTCACCCCGCCACGGTTTGCCCGCGCGCGACGCGCTGGCACAGCGTCGCCAGCGCATCCACCGCGTCGCGCGTGTCATCCTCGCGGGTGAACGGTCCGAAGCTGAAGCGCGTGGTTCCGCCGGCCGCGTGCGTGCCGAGGGTCTGATGCGCCAGCGGCGCGCAGTGGATGCCCGGGCGCGTGAGCAGGCCGAACTCCTGTTCCAGTGCGTCGGCCAGCGCCACGGGATCGTCGTAACCACTTCCGGGGGCATCGATGCGCACGCTGAATACGCCGCAACGGTGTGCCACTGTCGGCGGGCCGAACAGTTTCAGTCCCGGCACGCGATCGGCATCATTCAACCCTTCCAGCATCACGCGGCAGAGCTGCTGTTCGTGCGCCCAGAGGGCATCGATGCCGCGGTCGAGAATCCATTGCACGCCTTCGGACAGGCCGAGGATGCCGATGGCGTTGTGCGAGCCGGCCTCAAAACGATCGGGGAGGAAATCGGGCTGCGTGTCATGTTCGCTGACCGAGCCGGTGCCGCCTTCGCGCACGGTGCGCATGCGCTGCTCGATGCCGGGGCGGATGTAGAGGATGCCGGTGCCGAGCGGTCCGAGCAGGCCCTTGTGTCCCGGCGCGGCGAGCAGGTCGATGCAGTCGCGCTGCACATCGACGTTCACGTGGCCGAGCGTCTGCGCGGCATCGACGACGAAGGGGATGTCGTGCTCGCGCGCGATGCGGCCGATGTCGGCAACGGGTTGCAGCGTGCCGGTGACGTTGGAGCCGTGCACGATGGCGATCAGCGCGGTGTCGGGGCGGATCGCGTTGCGGATGTCGTCGGGATCGACCAGGCCGGTGTGCGGATCGCAGTCGACGCGCGTCTGCTCGACGCCGTCGTGGGCGATCATGCGGTTGAAGGGGCGCAGGACGGAGTTGTGGTCGAAGTGGGTGGTGATGACGTGTTTTTTCGGGCTGTCGTGCGTGACGAGGCCGTGGATGGCGAGGTTGAGCGCGTCGGTGGTGTTGAGGGTGAAGATGACGTGGTTGGGATCTTCACCGTTGATCAGTTGATTGATGCGCTGTCGGCATTCGGTCATGCGCGCGCCGACCTCGCGCGCCTCGGCATAGGCGCCGCGCGCGGCGCTGGCGCCCAGTTCGGTGGCGTAATGGCGCATGGCGTCCAGCACCGCGTCGGGCTTGGGGAAGCTGGTCGCCGCGTTGTCCATGTAGATGCGCCGGGGCAAGATGGAATCCCCTCACTGGTGTCGCGGGTGAAGCGGTTGATTCTAGAGAGGCGTGTTGCCGTTGAGCAAGCGGTAGGGGGTTGGAATTGCCG
>JBMCXL010000160.1:0-7044 GCA_048621015.1 Phycisphaeraceae bacterium | reverse complement strand
CCTTCGCGCAACAGGCGCTTGACCGTGAAGACCTTCGGGTTGTAGCGCATGTTGAACGTGACCGTCAGGTCGCGCCCCGATTGCTCCTTGGCCTTGAGAATCTGGTTGGCCTTGTCCGCGTCGGTGGTCAGCGGCTTTTCGCAGATGACATCGCAATCCAGTTCCATCGCGCGCACGACGTAGATGTGGTGCGTGGCGTCGGTGGTCGTGACGATCACGGTGTCGGGCTTCTGCTCGCGCACCATGCGGTCGAAGTCGTCCGGGCTGTAGCCGGGAATCTCCGCCGTGCCGTATTCCTGGGCGAGCAGTTCGTTGTAGGCGGCGATGCGCGTCGGGCTGGCGTCGCAGAAGGCCACGAGGTCGGCGACGTCGCGGTACTCATCGGCCAGGGCGGTGATGTAGCCGCGCGCCCGGTTGCCGGTGCCGACCACGGCGTATCGTTTCTTGCTGGACATTAATCAGTTCCTCACGAATTCATGCGACCGATCAGGTTGGGGCAGGGCGGCCGATGATCGGCCAAGCGGCAACGGTACCGCAGCCCGCGCAGCAGGTCAACGCGACGCCTGAATCCTGCTTTTCCTATCGTGGAACGAGCCCGCTGCACGTGCTCACGAAGCGGGCGGCAACGGGTAATTCAGCACGCCGAAGCAGCCAAAGTCGCGCTCCTTGCCGCCGGCGTGCGCCTCCAGCCACTGGCGCGCATCCGGCTTCACATCCAGCCGCAGCTCCGCATCGCTCATCGCCAGCAGCTCGCGGTAGCGCGCCCGGTAGCCTTCGCGGGCGCGCTGCTGGTTCTCGCCGCCGTCGTGACATTCCGCCGCCGAGAGGATGCGCCCATCCGCGCCGCGGCCGAAGGCAACCCAGCTCTGGTCGATCATGCTCCACTGGCCGTCGGCATAAAACTCGGCGACCACGTGCCCGCTGTTGCCGTCGTCGTAGAACAGAAACACCATCCGCGCCGGAATGCCCGCCACCTGGCACAAGCGCACGTACACGCGCGACTGCTCGTTGCACCAGGCGCACTCGGCCGCGAGCAACTGCTCGTCGCTCAGATTCAGATCCGTGGGCACCTTCGGCCCGCACGGCGGAATCACCGGATGCAATGGCACCGCCCGCACCAGCGCCAGCGCCAGATCGCGCGCGGAGGTGTGCTCGTGCACGTAAGGAGCCACCGCCTGTTCGTACGCCGGCAGCGTGCCGCGCTGGTAGTCCACCTGCAACGGCGTGTATGCGCCGTAAAGATAATCCGCCGTCTCGGGCTGATATGCGACAAAATAATTCGCCTGCCAGTAATCCACGCCGGCCACCGTCGTGGCGAGCGGCCCTTGCTGCGCCTCGCAAGGCGCGGGCAACCCCGGCGCGCCGCGGTACGGCTCAACCCATGTCGGCACGGTTTCCTGCACCCACGCGGGCGCTGTCCGGTTCGGGGCGGTGGTCATGGTTCGATCCTGTTTCAGCAAACAAAGGGCGAAGGGGAAAATCCAGCATGCAGTTTCCTCATCGCAGGCGCGAGCGTCAAGAGCCGGCCGCCGCGGATGCCGTTGGCGGGGGAGATTGCCGGGGCTATAGTGGATTGCACCATTCTCGACCGGCGACACATCCAACCGGGGGCTTCGCAAGGAGGACCGTCATGACGGGCCGAATGTTCATTTTCGTGCTGGGCGTCTCGGCGCTGCTGGCGTGTGGGTTGCCGCGGCCGGCGGCGGCGCTGGAGATCGCCACGGCCGGCGAAGTGCGCGTGGTGATCCACCACCAGGCGGACGCGCCCGAACTCACCATTCAGGCCGCCAACGAGATGGCGCGCGTGTTCGGTGTGATGACCGGCGATGAGGTAAGCGTGCGCGCGGTCGAGGCGTCGGCGCAGGTCGAGGACGGGCCGGCCGTGTTGATCGGTGCGCTGGCCGAGCGGGCGGGCCTGGCGATGAACGCCACATCCATCTCGCGCGATGGCTTCCGGTACAAGGTGGACGGCGAGCGCGTGTTGCTGATCGGTGAATCGCCGCGCGGCGTGTATCTCGGGGCGCACGATCTGCTCGAGCGCTTCGGCGCCGGTTGGTACACGCCGGGCGAGATCGGCGAGGTGATCCCCCGCAAGAGCGATCTGGCACTGCCCGACGATCTCGATCACACCGAAACCAGCACGGCCATGCACCGCCGGTTCTGGTATGGCGGCGGCGGCACGAAAGACTATGACCGGCAGTGGCTGCTCAGACTCAACGGAGACTTGACCGCCGGCGGGTGGAGCCACGCGTATGCCCGTCTTATCGATCACGATCAGTTTGAGAACCACCCCGAATGGTTCGGCATGGTTGACGGCAAGCGCCGGCCGCGCCAGCTCTGCACCACCAACGAACAAGTCATCCAGCGCGCGGCGCGCACGCTCATCGAACGGATGAACGACGCCGACGATCGCGGCATCGTACCGGCCGGCCCGAACGATGGCGGCGGTCTGTGCGAGTGCGACAACTGCATGAAGCTGCGCACGCCGGACTATCGCGAACCGTCGAGCAACAACCTCAACGCAAGCACGCAGGTGTTCCAGTTCGCCGTCGATCTGGCCGAACGGACCGTCGAACACCATCCCGACAAGGATCTGGGCATCCTCGTTTACAGTGATTATTCGCGCGCGCCGCGTCAACTCGACACGCTCGGCGACCATGTTTTTCCGATGATCGCGCCGATCCGGCGCTGCCGGCTGCACGGGCCGGGCCATCCGGGTTGTCCATGGAACGAACTGCTGGCCGAGGAGATCGAGGCGTGGGCGAAGCTGGCTGACGGCAAGCTCGGCTTCTACATCTACAACTACAACCTCGCCGACGCGATGGTGCCGTTCAGCCGGATCACCGCCTTCAAGCACTACCAGCAGCATGTGCAGCAGGCGGACATCGAGCAACTGGCGTGGACGATGGAGACGATGGATTCCTGGGCGACGCATGCGCCGCACCTCTGGCTGAGCGTGCGCCTTTCCTGGGATGTGAACATCGACATCGACGCCGAGATGGACCGTTTCTTCACCGGATTCTACGGCTCCGCCGCCAAGCCGATGCGCCGTTACTGGCTGCGCATCGACGAGGCGTACGCCACCACCGATGCGCACACTGGCAGCCAGTACGCCCTGCACCACATCTGGACCTCCGAACTGCTCACCGAATCGCGCCGCGACATCGAACGCGCCAAAGCGCTGGCCGCCAACGATCGCGAGCGCGAAGCCGTCGCCATGGCCGAGGCGGGCCTGCGCTGCGCCGAGCTGTTCATGGCATCGTGGCAGGCGCTGGGCGCGTGCGATTTCGAGAAAGCCGCGCGCATCGAGGACGAACTGGCGCAGCACATCCACGACCATCGCGACGAGCAGCATCGGCCGAGCTGGTTCCGCCAGCGCTATGCGTACGGCTATCACAGCCGATTCGTCGCCGACACCATCCGCGCCGGCGCCGAGATCCTGCGCGACGGCGGGCGCATCGTGGTGAAGCTCCCCGAACGGTGGCGCTTTGCCACCGACGAGCAGGGCGTCGGCAAGGACAACGGCTTCCACCTGCCGGATCACCACGACAGCGACTGGCGCACCGTCGGCACGTTCACCGAAAGCTGGGCCGACCTGGAGATCGGCCTCGGCGGGTTCTACCACGGCGATGCCTGGTATCGCACCACGTTCGATCTGCCCGCCAACGTCGAGGATGCGGACCTGCGCCTCTGGTTCGGCGGGTTCGACCACAACGTCGAGGTCTACATCAACGGCAAGCACATCGGCGAGCTCACCGGCTTCATGCGCCCGCAGGCACTGGACGACATCGAGTTCGCCCTGAAGTTCGGCCAGTCCAACGTCATTGCCGTGCGCTGCGATCCGGCGGCCTCGCCGAACTCGGCACCGGCGGCATCATGATGCCGGTCATGATCTACGCCGCGCCGACCGACCGTGGCGAGCAGGAAGACAACGCGCCGCGGGAGAGCGGCCCCGGTTATGAGATGTGATACGTGTCGCGATCAGTTCGCCGGCGGTGAAATCGCCTTGTTGTTCAGCGGGCGATCGCAGATCGCCATGGTCATCCCTGCGAAATAATCGCCTCATCGCTGAGCCCGGCCAAGGCGGATCAGCAGCGGCGCCAGCAGAAACACCGACCCCACCCAGCAACCGATCATCCCCACCGCCAGCACACCGCCGAGCGACTGGATCGCCGGCGTGCGCGTGAGCATCAACGAGCCAAACGCCACCGCCGTCGTGAGGCTGGTCATCGTGATCGCGTGACAGCTCGCCGACATCTCACCGATCAGCGCATGTTGACGTCCGCGCTGCCGCTGCGCGATCGTGACCAGAAAGATGCCGTCGTCCACGCCGATCCCCACCAGCAGCGGCAGCGCAATCGCGCTGACCACGTTCAACGGATGATCCACCAGCGCCATCACCGCCAGCAGACACACCACCGCGAACACCGGCGGAAGCAGCGTCAGCACCACGCGCCCCGGATGCCGAAACACCACGATCAACCACACCGTCACCAGCACCGCCGCGGCCGCGAGCAGGCGCGGCAGATCGTGCTGAATCGTCGCCTTCACCTTCGCGCTGACCAGGTCCATGCCCGTCACCGCCGCGCCGGACAAGTCGCCCACCGCCGACTCGATGCGCTCCAGCACGGCAAGCCGCGCCTCGTCCGATTCAAACCGCCGATCGAAACGCACGATCGTCACCGCCTGCGTCGCCGGCGCACCGTTCGGCCCCACCGCCGTGCGCGGCAGCAGCAACCGCCCCAGCTCCGGAAATTGGGCCAGCGCGTTCACGTCCGGCGGCGCACCCGGCCGCAGCATGTCGCGCAGAAAATCGACATATCCCGCGTACGCCTCCATCGAGAACGCACTCTCCTCCACCGCCGCGCGAAAGTCTTCGATGATGCGCTCCGCATCGAGCTGCGCGATCCTTGCCTCCCGCCGTTCGATGTTTCGCGGATCGGGCAGAAGTTGCGCCAGGCTCAGCGGCGCGGCCACACCCTCCGCCCGCAGTTCATCCGACCGCAGCCGCGCATCGAGCTGGTGCGCCTTGATCAGCAGCGCGCGCGGCGAGTCCGCCTCCAGGTAGACATGCGCCGATGCCATCGCCCCGGGAAACTGCTCGGTGATGCGCTCCTGCGCCTGCAACGGCGGACTCGGCCGCGGATGCATCACCGTCATCGACGGATCGAACCCGCTCGGCCCGCGCACGGCCACCAACACCAGCGCCGCCGCAAACAGCACCGCGCACAGCGCCACCCATGCTCGCCCGCGCCGCGCGATGCTCGCCATCATCGGGTCGAAGCGAAACCGCAGTGACGCCTGACCGCCGCGCCCGCCCGGCCGATCGCTCACCCGCAGCAGCGCCGGCAGCACCAACAGCCCCGCTAGAAACGCGCCGCCCAGTCCCAGCGCGCCCACCAATGCGAAATCGCGCAGCGCCGGCACGCTCGATGCCGCAATCGCCCCGAACCCGATCAGCGACGTCACGCACGCCGCCGCCAGCGCCGGCGCCAGCATCGTGCTCGCGCGCGCCGCCTGCTCCGGTGTCTGCCCCCGCCCGCGCCGGCTCTGGTAGTGCGATACATAATGAATGCAGTAATCAATGCCCAGCCCTGCCAGAATCGCGCCCGCCGCGCCCGTCACCGGTGTCAGCCGCTGCGTGTAGAACGCGAACGCGCCGAACCCCACCGCGATCCCCATCGCCACCGGCAGAAACGTCAGTGGAAAGCTCCACACGTTCCGATACGCCACGAGAAACACCACCTGGAGCAGCACGATCGACAGCACCACGCTGCGGATCATGTCACGCCGAATCACGCGCTCGCTCAACTCCGCGATCGGGTACGCTCCGCCGTACTCGACGCTCAGCTCGCTCGGTTGCGCCTCCGCCACCGCGCGGCGCATCGCGGGCATGAACCGCTTGGTGAACTCGATCTCGCCCGCCGGCTCGCTCGCGCGAATGCGCACCAGCAGCGTGCGCCCATCCTCCCCGATAAACGCGTCGCGCTCCTCGTCGCCGATCGGCGGCCCCGCGGGACGCATCGCATCGATCAACAACTCGTGCAGCCGCAGCGGGTCCTGCAGAATCCGCTCGCTCAGCGCATCGGCCGTGGGTGACGCGGCGGCGATCAGCGTCTCATTCCGCCGGATCTGCGCGCGGATCTGCTCCGTCGTCAACCGCTGCTGCAGCTCCGCGAACTGCGCATCGTTCAGGTAGTAGAGTCCCGCTGGCACCATCCGTTCGCGCATGAATCGGCGCGGCAGGTGCTCCGGCCGGTAGGAGATCGCCACCGCCATGGCGGAGGCCTCGTCATCGCGCTCGATCGCCTCGCGCAGCCGATCCGCGAACGCCAGCAGCCGCCCTTCGGCATCTCCCTCGCCTTCCGATGCGCGCACCAGCAGCAGCAAACTGTCCGCCGCGCTGAAATCGTTCAGCAGACGCACCAGCGCCCGCGCCGCCGGCGTGTCGCGCGGAAACATCGGCTCCAACGACGGCACCGGCTCGATGCGCGACGCCGACAACAACGCCAACACCACGCACAACCCCGCCACCAGCAGCGTGCGCACCGGCGAACGCACCGGCACGAGCAGCAGCTCCCGCACGCGCCCCCACATTCCCGATGATTCAAATCGATCCATACACACCCACCGTCCGCGCCGACATCACGCCGCGCGACCCGTTCACTCCACGCGCTCCGCATCGCTCGGCGGGTCGAACACGCCCAGCGTCAACATCTCGTTCAACGTAATTTCTCGCAGGCGCACCGTCATCGATCCCTGGTCCCCCGCCGCGTGGATGTGCGTCGGCAGCGGCACGCCATTCACCAGCCGATAGCGCTCCAGCGTCACGCGCTGCGCCGTTTCACCCTGATCATCCAACACCTCGAACGCGCGCACGGTCAATGTCGGCCGATCGATTGCAAGCTGCAACCCGCCGGCGGGCGCTTCATCTGCTCCGCGCTGCCAGCGCAGGATCATCGGCTTGCGCTGGCTGCCGCGCTCCACCACCTCGGCCTCCGATGCATCGGGCACCGAAAACAGGGCTTCAAGCCAGTTCACACC
>JBMCXL010000159.1:0-7069 GCA_048621015.1 Phycisphaeraceae bacterium | reverse complement strand
GTGCTGATGTTCGGCGCGATACTTTCCGGCGCGGTGTTCGGCGACAATCTCGCGCCGGTGAGCGATACGACGATCGTCAGCGCGGTCACGCAGGACGCGGACATCGGCGGCGTGGTGGCGAGCCGATTCAAGTACGCGGTGCTCGCGGCGGCGGTGGCGCTGGTGCTGTACGTGGTGGCGGGGACGCTGCGCGGCGGCACGAGCGGGGCCGAGGAAGCGCGGATGTTGTTCGCGGAAGCGGCGAACCCGAGGGGCCTGGTTCACCTGCTGTCGATGGGGATCGTGATCATCGCGGCGCTGCGCGGGCGGCATATCGTCGAGGCGATCTCGTGGGGTCTGCTCGCGGCGGTGGTGTTCAATCTCGCGCTGGGCCTGGCGGCGCCTTCGCAGATGTTGCAGTTCCGCGTGTCGGAGGGGTCGTGGGCGGCCGAGACGTTCGCTGCGCCGGTTTCGCCGGACGGCGTGGAGCCGATGATCATGGCGGTGGCGGACAGTCCGAGCGTGACGGGCAGCATTCCGGAAGGCGCGGCGGGGTTCTTCACGATGAGCGTGCTGATCCTGCTCGTGCTCGCCGGCGCGCAGGTGATGATCCGCGGCGGCGGGTTCGAGGCGCTGGAGCGCTGGCTGATCCGCACGGTGGCGCGCACGGTGCGCGGCGCGGAGATGACGATGGTGGGCTCGACGGCGCTGGTGAACGCGGCGATCACGATCAACACGGCCGCGGAGATCGCGATCGCGCCGTACATCGGCTCGATCGGGCGGCGGTTCAACATCAACGGCTACAGGCGCGCGAACATCCTGGATGCGAACACCAGCGCGCTGGGCTATATCTTTCCGTGGTCCGGCGGCGTGCTGATCGGGGTCGCGACGATGCGCGGGCTATCGGGCGAGCCGTGGTTCACGCAGGAGATGATCGTGAACCCGACGACGGTCTTTCTGTGGGTATTCCACGGCTGGGCGCTGGTGGTGCTGTTCCTGTTCGCGGCCTGGACGGGGTTCGGCCGGGAATACATCACCGACCGCGCGGCACAACGGAGCACGCAGATATGAGCGCGTGGCGAAGTCTCATCACCGGCTGGTCGTTCCGCACGTCGACGCCCGACTTCGAGGTCGGCCAGCGGATCCGTGCGTACCTGAGTAATTACGACGAGCAGGAAAAGGTGGGAGTGGCACGCATCGGCGATACGTTGCTGAAGGTGCGCGGCGTGGGGCCGGCGCAGGTGGAGCAGTTGGTGGAGCTGCGCGTGACGCAGTTCGATGCGCAGGCACATCGCGGGGAGGCGGAGCGGGTGGAGTGATCGCGCGTTGGTGGACGATTTTTTACACGCTTTCACATCAATCCTTCTCAACCCCCCTCCCTTGAGGGAGGGGTAAGGGGAGGGTGAAGCGCTCTGCAACCATGAGCGCTGATGCGCGTGAGGATGGTGCGTGTAGCGCTGATGCATGTGGCGCTGATGCGCGTACGGGTGATGCAAAGTCATCGTGCGCCCCACCCTCCCCCTGCCCCTCCCTCAAGGGAGGGGGGTTGAAAGCGTTTGCTTGCGCAGCGGCCCCGGAGTTGGCGTGGTCAGTCCGTGGGCGCGACCTGACCGGCGCGGGCGATGGAGCGGCTGAGGCTGGTGAAGCCGAACAGGGAGATGGTGGTGCAGGCGGTGGTGATCAGAAACACGTAAGGGCCGATGCCGGCGAAGGCGGGCAGGGTGATGCCGAGCCAGTGGCGTGATTCCCAGCCGAGGTAGAGGCCCATGCCCAGGAACGCGGCGACGATGCCGCGCACGCCGGCGGCGGAGACGTTCAGGCCCATGTAGAGCGTGGCATCGTGGCGCTTGGCGAAGTCGTTGTGGCCGAGGTTGAACGCCAGCACGCCGCCGCCCTGGCAGACGCCCTGGAGCACGCGCGCGACCGAGACGAGCGCCAGCGGCAGCGCGATCGATCCGGTGTGGTGAAAGGCGAGGTAGGCGGCGAAGAAGTTGGTGATCTGCAGCACGACCCACCATTTCGCCTGGAAGCTGCGGAATGCGGCGATGTGCACGCGGTCGAAGTAGCGCGCGAACAGCGGCATGGTCAGCACGGCCACGCCCATGGGGATGGTGACGGTCAGCGCGATGGCGGTGAAGTATTCGATGCGCCATCCGAAGAGCGTGAGGTCGCGCGTGAGCCGTTCGGTGATGAGGTGGACGATGGCGACCTGACTCATCTGCATGCCGAGGCCGGAGATGAAATGCCAGGTGAGGTAGTGGCGGTACGGCCGATCGTTGCGCAGGACGCTGAGGATGGTTTCGCGCGGCGCGGTCGTGGTGTCGGTTTGCCGGGCGGGGTCGTATTCGTAGTAAGGTTCCGACTCGGCCTGGGGGTTGAAGCGGCGCACGCGCGCGGTTTCGTGGCGCAGCAGCTCTTTCTCACCGCGCAGGCGGATGCGCGAGTACGCGACCACGCCGATCAGCGCGGTCACCGCCATGACCGGATAGACCACGCGGAAGGCGTTGTCGTTGATGTCCAGCGCGGCGTAGGCGATCAACGGCGCGAACGCGAGGATCAGCACGTGGATCAACACCAGCCGACTGGTCAGCCGGGCGCGCACGTGGCGCGGGTAGTTCATGCGCCAGACGGTGGAGCGCACGGTGACGATGCCGCAGATGATGCAGCGCGCCGCGATCATCAGCAGGGTGAGCAGCACCGGCCCCGGCCAATGGGTCGGCAGCAGCGCCACGGCGGCGACCGTGACCAGCAGCGCCACCTGCAGCACGTTGATGACGCGCACCTTGCCGCGCCCCTGCGCCAGCCGCGCCCAGAAGAAGCTGGAGAGGTTGGCGAACATCGGCGCGGCCATGATCGTGGCGAACAGCGCCGGCGGGACGGCGAATGCCTTGTTCGCCAGCGCGGCGATCGTGCCGCCCTCGACCATCGCCAGCGCGAGCGGGAAGGTCATCACGCTCGTCAGCTCGTGGCTGTAGCTCTGCCGGGTCATCCACGGCTGCCGCCGCGGGTGAAAGTGTTGCAGCGAACGTCGGATCATGATCGAAGCGGGTACTTCTCAGTGGGGGCCAATCCAGCCATCATGCCGATTCGGCCGGGCGGTGTCGAGTCGGGCGGAGAAAAGCAGAAAAGCAGGAATCACAGGAGAGCTGGAAATCAGAAGCGCAGCGTTCGGCTGCATGCGCTGATTTTCTGCTTGGCTGCGGCTCCTGCGTTTTGCCCTTCGCTCCGATACGATTGACTTCGTGAACGACCCGCCGCCATCCAACCCGGAACCACCCCCCGAGCCGCCGGAACCGCCGCCCTGGCCGCCGCCCGGCACCGGCCGATGGTTGGGCGCCACGTTCGGGGTCGCGGTGGCCATCCTGCTCGTGCAGCTTTATCCCTACGATTTCGCCGCCGGTGGATCGCTGTATGCCCTTCAGCACGGCGGGTATCTGAACGTGCTCGGGCAGGTGGCGCTATTCGTGCCGCTGGGACTGGTCGAAACGCAACTGGTGCGCCGCCTGCTCACGGGTGCCGGCGGCGTGCTCGTGCTGCTGGTGACGCTCGACGGGGTGCTGCTCAGCCTCGTCTGCGAAACGGTGCAGTTCTGGCTGCCGGCGCGCACCAGCTCGATTGTCGACCTCGCGGCGAACACGCTGGGCGTGGTCGTGGGCTACAAGCTCGCGCTGCTCATGCTGCGCTGAAACCCCTGGCACATCACGCCCGTCCTGAACGCAGCGAAGGGCGGGATCACCCCCAACACTGGAACACCGGCCACCCCACCGGGTAAACTCAAGCCCCCACGGACACCCACATGCCCACCACCCCCAAACGCGCGCTGGTCACCGGCATCACCGGCCAGGACGGCTCCTACCTCGCCGAGCTGCTCCTGGCCAAGGGCTACGTCGTCCACGGCCTCATCCGCCGCGCCAGCACCTTCAACACCGAACGCATCGACCATCTCTACCAGGACCCCCACGAGCCCAACCCGAAACTCCTGCTCCACCACGCCGACCTCACCGACGCCAACGCCCTGACGCGCCTCATGCACACGCTTCAGCCCGACGAGGTCTACAACCTCGGCGCGCAAAGCCACGTGCGCGTCAGCTTCGATCAACCCATCCACACCACCGAGATCACCGCGCTCGGCGCCCTGAAACTTATCGAAGCCGTGTACGACTACCAGCAGCACAGCGGCAACCCCGTGCGCTACTACCAGGCTTCCAGCTCCGAGCAGTTCGGCAAGGTCGCCGAGATCCCGCAGCGCGAAACCACCCCCTTCCACCCGCGCTCGCCCTATGGCGTCGCGAAAGTCTACGCGCACTGGATCACCGTCAACTACCGCGAAAGCTACGACCTGCACGCGAGCTGCGGCATCCTCTTCAACCACGAAAGCCCGCGCCGCGGCGAGACGTTCGTCACACGCAAGATCACCCGCGCCGTCGGACGCATCAAGCTCGGCCTGCAAAAAAATCTGTTCCTCGGCAACCTCGACGCCCGGCGCGACTGGGGCTTCGCCGGCGACTATGTCGAGGCCATGTGGCGCATGCTCCAGCAGGACGCGCCCGACGACTACGTCATCGCCACCGGCGACACGTACGCGGTGCGCGACTTCTGCGAGAAAGCCTTCGCTCACGTCGGCCTCGACTACCAAGACTTCGTCCAGCACGACCCGCGCTACCTGCGCCCCGCCGAGGTCGACATTCTCCAGGGCGACGCAGCCAAGGCTCGCACCAAGCTCGGCTGGCGGCCGGAGGTCAGCTTCGACGAGCTGGTAAAGATGATGGTCGACGCCGACCTCGAACTGGCCGCGCGCGAGAAGACGCTGCGCGAAGCAGGCTACGACATCGCGCCGCGTGCCGATTCGATCTGAGTCAGTTTCAAGTTCCAGGTTGTGGGTCGGCGGCTTCACCGCCATCTGAACTTGAAACTTGAAACCTGGAACTTGAAACTGTCTGCGTTCCCATGCTCGATCTCACCACCCAGCGCATCGGCGTCACCGGCGGCGCCGGCTTCCTCGGCCGCTTCGTCTGCGAAGCGCTGCGCGACCGTGGCGTGCCCGAAAGCAACATTCACGTGCCGCGCCGCAGTGACTTTGATCTCACGCGCGAGGACGACGTCGCCCGCTGGTACGACCACGCCAGGCCGGACGTGGTCATCCATCTCGCCGCGGAGGTCGGCGGCATCGGCGCCAACCGCCAGCACCCCGGCCGATTCTTCTACGCCAACATGGCCATGGGCCTGCACCTGGTCGAGCAGGCGCGGCAGCGCGATATCCGCAAGTTCGTCCACACCGGCACGGTCTGCGCCTATCCGAAGCATGCGCCCGTGCCGTTCAACGAAAACGATCTCTGGAACGGCTATCCCGAAGAGACCAACGCCCCCTACGGCATTGCCAAGAAAGCGCTGTTCGTCATGCTCGACGGCTACAAGCGCGAGTACAACCTGAGCAGCGCCGTCGTCGTCCCCGTCAACCTCTTCGGCCCCGGCGACAACTTCGACCTCGAAACCAGCCACGTCATCCCCGCGCTGATCCGCAACTGCGAGCACGCGCGCACCACCGGCGCCGACCACATCACCTGTTGGGGCACCGGCAGCGCCTCGCGCGAGTTTCTCTATGTCAGTGATGCCGCCGAGGGCATCGTCGCCGCCGCCGAGCGCATCGACACACCCGAGCCGATCAACCTTGGTACGGGGCAGGAGATCACCATCAAGGACCTGGTCGAGCGCATCGCCGCGCTCACCGACTTTGCAGGCGAAATCCGCTGGGACGCGACCAAGCCCGACGGCCAACCGCGCCGCTGCCTCGACACGAAACGCGCCGCGCAACAACTTGGCTGGCAGGCGCGCACCTCACTCGACGATGGCCTGCGCGAGACCATCGCCTGGTGGCGCGCCCACGGCTCAGACCATGAAGCGATCTGAATCCCGCCACGTAACCGCTGCCGGTGATCAACAGCCTCCCGGCGACGCTCGAACACCTGCGGTGCCACGTCGGACAACCATCGGCGTCCGGCGCCGGGCGCGTCACGATCCAGATTCGTCCGTTAAACTGATCCCGCCATGCCCAACAACACCACCCCCCGACCGCGCAACCTCCTGGTCATCCTCGCCGACCAGCTTCGCCGCGACGCACTGAGCTGCTACGGCGATGCCAACATCACCACGCCGAACCTCGACGCGCTCGCCGACCGCGGCACGCGCTTCGACTGCGCCAACGCGACGTACCCCATCTGCGTACCGTTCCGCTTCTCGATGATGACCGGTGAATACGCGCACTCGCGCATGGTGCCCGGCATCGAGTGGCGCATGTCGCCGGCCGAGCGCACCCTCGCCGACGAGTTCAACGACGCCGGCCACGAAACGATCTACGTGGGCAAGTGGCACCTCTACGGCGGGCACCTGCACATGCCCGGCTACACGGCGCCGCGCGTCAACCGCGAGCCCGTGCCGCGCCTCTTTCAGGGCCGATGGAAGCACTGGCGCGGTTTCGAGCTGCGCAACGAGCCGTTCGACACCTGCTACTTCGTCGATGACGATCCCACGCCGCGACCGATCGACGGTTACCAGACCGACGGCCTGTTCGACATCGCCATGCAGGAGATGCGCACGCAGCGCGACGCCGACCGCTCCTTCGCCTGCGTGCTCTCGGTCGAGCCGCCGCACCCGCCCTACTCCGCGCCACCGGAACTGGAGCGCAAGTGGGCCGACCGCGAGTTGAAGCTGCCGGCCAACTTCGAGCCGCGCGACGAGGAGCACCGCGAAAAGCTGCTGCACCAGCGGCGCATCTATTATGCGATGGTCGAGAATCTGGACGACAACGTCGGCCGCATGCTGCGCTTCCTCGATGAAACGGGCCTGAGCGAGGACACCGCGGTCGTGTTCGTGGCCGACCACGGTGAACTGGATGGCAGCCACGGCCTCGGACAGAAGCAGCATCCCTACGAGGAATCCGTCGGCATCCCCTTCCTCGTGGTCGATCCCACCGCCAAAGACGCCGCCGGCCGCACCAATGACACGCCCCTCGCCACGGAGGACCTGTTCCCGACCTTCCTTGGTCTGATGGGTCTGTCACCGAAAAACGACCTGCCCGGCCGCGACCTTGCGC
>JBMCXL010000158.1:0-7071 GCA_048621015.1 Phycisphaeraceae bacterium | reverse complement strand
GCGCCGGTGGCAGAAACAGGGCGGCGGCGGGCAGTGGGTGCGCGGCAAGGGCTTCGACACGTTCGCGCCGCTCGGGCCGGTCATTGTCACCGCCGATGAGATTCCCGACCCGCAAGCGCTCACGCTGCGCACGACGCTGAACGGTGACGTGATGCAGGACGGCCACACCGCGGACATGCTCTTTTCCGTACGGCAGATCATCGCGTTTCTCAGCCAGGACACGACGCTGCTGCCGGGCACGGTCATTCTCACGGGCACGCCGGCGGGCGTGGGCGCGGGGCGCGATCCGCAGGTGTTTCTGAAGCCGGGCGATGAGGTGAGCGTCGAGATCGACGGCATCGGGCGCATCACCAACAGCGTGGTGGGCGCGGAGGTGGCGGTGTAGATGAGATGCCGACGAAGTCGGCATGTATCCCCTCTCCCCCCGGGAGAGGGAAAGGGAGAGGGGTCCACTGTAACCACGGACTGCCATATCGCGAAGAAAACAGCCGGTCGGTGATGATCCCCTCACCCGCCTCGTGGGACTTTCATTTGCGAATGGAGCGCTGCCTGCTCGGCACCCTCTCCCGAAGGGAGAGGGTTTTGGAGCGCGCTAGCGTGATGTGAGATTGCCGATCGTCGCTTCGCCGCTGACCGGATCGACGGTGACGGTGACCGTTCGCGTGTCGGTGGCGAGCGTGATCGTTGCAGGATCGCCCTGGTCGAGCTGGCCGTAGATGCCGAAGCCGAGTTGGTCATCGCCGTCGAGATCGTGGCTCTCGATGCCCACGTCCCCGATCACGGCGGCGCGGCCGGCGCCGAAGCGCGTGATGTAATCCTGCTTCGTCACCGGATCGGTCAACGGCGTGCCGGGGTCCGCTTCGGTGGCGATGTGGTATTCCTCGCTTGCCGTGTCGAACACAACCACGCGCGGCGCATCGCTATGCGTGATCGAGCCGACGCGCGCGAAGTCGAGGTCGGCCGCGAGCAGCCGCGCCGCGCTGCGCAGCTGCGCATCGTCGGTCTGGCCGATCATCGGCACCGCCAGCGCGCCGGCGATCATCAGCACCAGCAACACGATCAGCACCTCGACGAGGGAAAACCCGCCGGCGGCGCGAAGGCGAAACGGCCTGGAGCGCGCGTGCATCACCTCCGGTTTATCGGCTTGCGCCCCCGCCGCTGTTTGCCGCGGCCGGCGACAACGCCGTCGAATCGGTACAACCCGAACCATCCAACCCGCGCAGACCATCGCCATCGTCCGATAACGCGGCCCCTTGTCCCGCGCGGACGTCAACCGGCGCGCCTCAGCCGTCGATAACCATCAAGTCGGCCCACCACCGCGCGGCGCCGACGGTGTGCGCGTGGCGCGGCGCGTCACGTTGCGCGTCCGATGGGGAGATCCGCTTCATGCTGCGCATGCCGGCTGTTTCGACTTACCTCCCACGATGCAGCGCATCGGCGCACCGCGCCGCCGGCTTCACGCTGCCCGAAGTGCTGATCGCCACCGCCGTGCTCGCCATCGCCGTCGCGGCGCTGACCCAGGCGATCGTCGCCGGCCAGACCCAGACCTACGACGCGATGCACCGCGGCCGCGCCATCGCACTGGCCGAGGCGATGCTCGAAGAGGTGCTCAGCAAACGCTACGAAGACGCGGACGCGCCCGATGCGCCGCTCGGTCCCGACACCGGCGAAACCGGCCGCGACGACTTCGACGACATCGATGACTACCACGGCTTCACCGAAACCGCCGGCGAACTCAGCGACCACGCGAGCGCGACGTATCCACAGATGTACCAGCGCTTCGATCGGTCGGTGACGGTCGTGTCGCATCAGGTCGATATCGCCCCGTTTGGCGAGCGTGACGGATTAATGATTGAGGTGCGCGTGCGCGACGAGCGCGGTGAAACGTGGACGGTGAACCGGTTCGTGCCCGCGCCCAGCGGTGGCAACGATTGACGGTTGAAAAGCAAGCCAGGCATCCAAGCCGATGCTTTGAAACAGCGGGTGGCACTGACAAGCGGAGTCCGCGGAGCTTGTCAGTGTCAAAGACCGGGCCGGCGCGAACACTGACAAGGCCTCGGAAGGCCTTGTCAGTGCCACCCCCGTTTGGCGGTGTGTTCGATTAACTTTTCAATCCTGAATAAAACAGCCATGGCAACGACGAAGCACGCATGAACAGTCGCTCCATCCATCCGAGGACACTGAGCCGGCGCCGCGGCCTGACGCTCGTGGAGATGGTGTTGGCGCTGGCGATCACGGGCCTGGTCGGCGCGGCGATCGCCGCGATGCTGAGCGCCGTGGCCTACGGCAGCGACAGCAGCCGCGACATGCGCAACGCGGCGGTGCAGAGCAAGGCGCTGAGCGCGCGGCTCGGCGCTGCGGTGCGCGGCTCGCGCCTCGTGCTCGACCAGGGCGAGGACTTTCTCGTGCTCTGGACCACCGATGCCGATGAGAACGGCGCGCCGAGCCTGCAGGAGATTCAACGCCTCGAGCACAACGGCGACGATGACGCGCTGGTCAGCTACCGCGCCGACGACAGCGCACCGGACGCTCCCTATGAGCTGGACGACGACTTCGGCGCGCTCACGCGGATGCTCAAGGGCAGCGACTATTTCCCCGCCAGCGTGTGGGGCCGAGACGTGACCGCCTGGGCGCTCACGCTTGATGACAACGACCCGCAGGCGGCCGCGCTGGTGAGCTTTCGGCTGACACTGGCCATCGGAGAGCTGGAACACACCGCGATCGGCGCGGCCGCGCTGCGCAACTGAAAGCGCGCAGCGAAAACACCACGACCATGACCCACCGCAACGGCCAACATCCTGGAACGAACACGCGGCGCAACGCGCACCGCCGCGGCGTCGCCGTGCTGCTCACGCTGATCGCCCTGAGCATGGCCACGATCCTGAGCCTGTCGTTCATCGCCAGCCAGAGCACCTCCACACCCATCGCCGAGAACGTGCAGCACCACGGCCCGGCGCGTATGATCGCCGAGTCCGGCCTCGTCAACGCCGTGGAATACGTGCGCACCGACCCCGACTGGCGCACCGAGCGCAGCGAAGGCGTCTGGATTCGCGATGCGCCGTTTGAAGGCGGGACGTTCACCATCGAAGGCTACGACGGCCGCGACGAGGACGACGACAGCCAGATCGAAGGCGACGGCGACCTGGCCGACGATTCCAGCGACCCGGTCACACTCATCGCCATCGGCCGCTTCGAAGGTGTCACCGCCGAGGTGCGCGCCGAACTCAGCCCCGGCGGTGCGGGCGGCGCAGGCGGCTACGGCGTGCTCACCACCGGCACGATCAAGCTCAACGGCAACGCCAACATCGACAGCTACGACGCCGATGAAGGCGCCTACTGGCTCACCAAATCCGATGACGCGCTCGTCGCCACCAACGGCACCGACGACGACATCGTCAAGATCAAAGGCAACTCCCGGCTCAAAGGCGATCTCGATCTCGGCACCGGCGCCGATCCCTACCAGGCTCTCGACAGCAACACCCAAAGCAGCGTCACCGGCGACATCGGCACGCTCGCCGAGCCCCTCGCCATCGAAGCGCCCGACCACAACATCACCGACCCGCTCACCAGCCCCGGCATCTCCTCCCCTTTCGGCACGACATCCTTCGGCACGCCGGGCCAGACCACGACCTACCACTGGGACGAGTTGGAAGTCGGCGGCTTCGCCCGCGTCCGTATCGATGGACCCGTGCGCGCACTGGTGGAAGGCGATGTCGACTTCAGCAGCGGCGCCAAGCTCGAGATTGAGGATGAAGGCTCGGTCGAGTTGTTCGTCAAAGGCAAGGTGAACGTGGGCGGCCATGCACGACTCAACCCCCTGCAATTCGGCGGCGGCGGCGACCCCGGCAAGCTCACCATCTACGTGATTGGCGGCGAAGACGTCACGATCAGCGGCAACGGTTCGGTCTACGGCACCATCGTCATGCCCGATAGCAATGGCAAGCTCGCCGGCAACGCCGATCTCTACGGCGGGTTCCACGGCCAGTCGCTGGAGCTCAAAGGCGACGCCAGTCTTCATCAGGACATCAGCACCGCCGTGCCCAACACCACCACCGGCGGCACCGGCTACAGCTTGCGCTGGATCGAGCGGTAAGCCATCCCGCCGCCAGCGATTCACGCCACGCCGGACCGGAGCGAGTCCGCGAGCGCAGGTCCGGATCGTCCGTGCGAATCCGGACCTGCGCCAAGCCTCCGGCCCGGCGTGTCCCAGACCCGCACACCATCTGCTACCTTGTTCGCATGACTGCGAACAAGCGTCCGAACAACCGCTTCGACTGTGTCGTCTGCGGCTCGTGCGTGGTCGACCTGCTGTGCCGGCCCGTGCCGCTGGATCAACCCATCGGCGGCGGCGTGCTGCACGAAGCCGACCCCGTCGTGCTCACCGGCGGCGGCATCACCTGCAACACCGGCATCACCATGGGGCGGCTGGGCATGAACGTCGGCCTGCTCAGCTACCTCGGCGACGACGACTGGGGCCCGGTCCTGC
Organism: Phycisphaeraceae bacterium; assembly: GCA_048621015.1. Taxonomy (GTDB): domain Bacteria; phylum Planctomycetota; class Phycisphaerae; order Phycisphaerales; family Phycisphaeraceae; genus JBMCXL01. The sequence goes on along the minus strand of JBMCXL010000158.1, from coordinate 2,585 downwards.
GCAAGCTCGTGCGCGACAACAGCGTCGACGATGCGCTGCTGCAAACGCATCCCACCGCGCCGACCAGCACCACCTTCGTCGCCGTCGACCCCACCGGCGAGCGCAGCTTCTTCCACTGCGTCGGTGCGCCGAAGCTGCTCGATGCGCAAGCGATCCGCACGCAGATGGACACGCTCCGCCAGACGCGCATGTTCCTGATCGGCTACTACAGCCTGATGCCGAACCTTGAAAACGAACTGCCCGCGCTCTTCCGCGAGCTGCGCGCGGCCGGCTGCCAGACCGCGATGGATGCGGCCGGCGACGGCGGCACGATGGACCCGCTGGAGAAGATCCTGCCGGAGCTGGACGTCTACGTGCCCTCGCTCAACGAGGCGCAGCACCAGACCGGCCACGACGATCCGAAGAAAATCATCGACACGTATCGCGATTGCGGCGCGCCCGGCGTCGTGGGCGTGAAGCTCGGCAGGCGCGGCGCGATGCTCAGCAGCAAAGCGGGCGAGTACGTGGAGGTGCCCGTGGTTGAGCCGCCGGGTGATGTGATGGACACGACCGGGGCTGGCGACAGTTTTTATGCGGGGTTGCTTACAGGGTTGCTGCGCGGGTTGCCGCTCGATGAAGCGGGGCGTCTGGGCACCGCCGCGGGCGCGTGTAATGTAACTGCCGTGGGTGGTTGGGCCGGGGCGCGCGACTACGACACCACCGCGCAGCTCGCGGGGCTTGCGTAGCAGAACGCGACAAGTCGCGTCGCTTCGTAGCGATCTTCACGCTTCGGAGGGCTCGTAGATCCAGGGCGACAGGCTCGTCTCGTAATCAACCAGCTCGTTCGGGGCGAACCACAGCGCCAGCTCGCGCTCGGCCGACTCGGCGCTGTCCGAGCCGTGCACGAGGTTGAACCCCGGGCTCACACCGAAGTCGCCGCGGATCGTGCCCGGCTCCGCCTCGGTGCCCTTGGTCTTGCCCATCAGCTTGCGGCAGACCGCGATCGCCTCCGGCCCGCGCACCGCCAGCACCACCACCGGCGTGCTCGTGATGAACTCGATCAGGCCGGGATAGAACGGCTTGCCCTCGTGCTCGGCGTAATGCTTCTCGGCCAGCGCCTTGGGCACGCGCATCAGCTTCGCACCGGCAAGCTGCAAGCCCTTGTCCTCGATGCGCGAAATGATCCGGCCGATCAGCCCGCGCTGCACGGCATCGGGCTTCAAGATAATCAGTGTCGTTTCCATCGCTGGGCCCTCGTTGTGGGTGGGTGGGTGTCCGTATCGGGGGGCCCAGTGTTATCGCGGATCGGGCGGGGCAATGCAAACCACAACCTGCATGTCCCGTACTGCTTCGGATTACGATATGCTGACGGCATGGGGCAATTGTTCGACGACATTCGGCGGGCTGTGCGCGAGAACCGCTACCTCTTCAGCGATCATGCGGACAACATGCTTCGTGACCGCTCCATCGCACACTGGCAGATTGTGCAGGGCCTGGAGAATGGCGAGCTATTGGCCGAGCGGCCGACGACACCACCCCACCCAAGCGTAGAGGTTGAACAGCTTCTCGCTGACGGCACCCCGGTCAAGGCTGTCTGGAGTTATATGCGGGTTATTGACGTGGCCAAGCTCGTCACCGTACACTTTTTCGATAGGTGAGCCATGATGGCAATTCCCGGCAAGCGTATTCGAGTCCCGAAATGGATTCACGGCCGACTGTGCGTCGTGCGCGTCGATGCCGAGGCTGTGATTCCCGATGCGGACCCTTCCGAACCCTGCCTTGAGCCGAACACGCTGCGCTGGCTTGACGAGTTACAGGCGCTGGCCGACGCGGGCGACATCGACGCCTTGTCCAAAGTCGGCGAGGTCTACGTCCGCCGCTCGGCGTAGCTTGCTCACTCGATCGATGAAGTTGCCGACCGCCCCACCGTCGGCATCACCGGCTCGCGGATCGTGATGGGTTGGCGGTGCCGGCCCCAGTTGCCGGGGGCGTCCTCGAAGACGCCCGGAATCACCGTGCCGCAGCTCGCGCAGCGGTTGCCCTTCATGCGGTACTGGCCAAGCTCGAACCAGTCGCGCTCGATCACGCGCTCGCCGCAGTGGTGACAGTACGTGCTCTCGCGCCACACGTCGTAGACGTTGCCGACGTACGCATAACGAATCCCGGCATCCAGCGCCTGCTGCCGACAACGGTTCAATGTTGAGTGCGGTGTCGCGGGCGTGTCCATCATCTTGAAGTCGGGATGAAACGCGGTGAAGTGCAGCGGCACGTCCGGCCCGAGGTGTTCCAGCACCCATGCGCAGAGCTGGTCGATCTCCGCCGACGAATCGTTCTGCTCCGGAATCACCAACGTCGTGATCTCGAACCAGACATTCGTTTCGTTTTTCAGGTATTCGAGCGTGTCCAGCACCGGTTGCAACTGCGTCTGCGTCAGCTTGCGATAGAACGTCTCGGTGAACGCCTTGAGGTCGATGTTCGCCGCGTCCATGTGCTGGTAGAACTCGCGGCGCGCCTCGTCGCTGATGTAGCCGGCGGTCACGGCGACGGTCTTGATGCCCTCGGCGCGCGCCACCTTCGCGATGTCGATGGCGTACTCGGCCCAGATC
>JBMCXL010000157.1:0-7071 GCA_048621015.1 Phycisphaeraceae bacterium | reverse complement strand
GGTGGGGAAGCGCCGCACGCCGATCGTACAGTGGCAGAGGAGATCGTCTGTCCCAAATGCAACTCCACGGAAGTCTATCGCGAACGCCGGCTTCGGCAGGTCGTGGGTTTCCTTTCGATTCTCACGCTGGGTTTCCCGTTGCCGGTCGGCAGGACCAACCGCACATGCGAAAGCTGTGGTCATCGCTGGAAGCAGAAGAACGCGCAGCGAGACGCCGGCCGGTGTCCCATCTGCGACTACGACCTGCGCGGCACGCTTGCCGCGGGAAGATCCCGGTGCCCCGAATGCGGAGCGTATCTTAATCGATCGGATGATCCGGTCAAGTGAGAACTGATCATCTCGTTGCACGACGCGATGAAACCGATCTCGCGCTGCATCAGGTGAGAGTGAAAAGGCGGTGTCGAAGTATGGCGAAAGGTTATTTTGTTCTCGGTCGGCAGCCGTTCGATCGGATCTACAGCGAGCAACTGCGCGGGGAGATCGAGCGCTGCCTCGACGGGTCGGTCCCGCACCATACCGCCGATGAAGTGCAGGCGAATCCCGCGCTGCTGCACGACGCCGACGTGGTGCTCTCCGGCTGGGGCGGGCCGCGCTTCGATCAAGCGCTGCTCGATGCCGCGCCGAACCTGAAAATCGTCCTTTACGGCGCCGGTTCGATCCGCAACATCGTCACCGATGCCTTCTGGCAGCGCGGCGTGCACGTGTGCAGCGCGTGGGCGGCCAACGCTGTGCCCGTCGCCGAGTTCACCTTTGCGCAGGTCATTCTCTGCCTCAAGCGCGCCTGGCACTTCGCGCGCGAAACGCGCGAGCTGGGCACGCGCCCCGCCGACCGCACCGTGCCGGGCGCCTACGGCTCGACCGTCGGCGTCATCGGCCTGGGCCAGATCGGTCGCCTCGTCTGCAACTGGCTCAAAACGCTCGACGTGCACGTGATCGCGTACGACCCATACGCAGACGAGGCGCAGGCCGCCGCGCTCGGTGTCGAGCTCGTTTCACTCGAAGCACTGTTCCAGCGCAGCGACGTCGCCACCCTCCACGCACCGAACCTGCCCGAGACGCGCGGCATGATCACCGGCGAACATTTCGCTTCCATGAAACCCAGCGCCAGCTTCATCAACACCGCGCGCGGTGCGCTGGTACGCGAAGAGGAGATGATCGACGTGCTCCGCCGTCGCCCGGACGTGTACGCCGTGCTTGATGTCACCTGTCCCGAGCCGCCTGAGCCCGGCTCGCCGCTCTACGAACTGCCCAACGTCGTGCTCACGCCGCACATCGCCGGCTCGCAGGGGCGCGAATGCCATCGCATGGGCCGATACATGCTCGACGAACTGAAGCGCTGGCTCGCCAATGAGCCCCTGCAATGGGAAGTCACCCAGCAGCAGGCGGCCCTCATGGCATAACGCCAGAACCCTACGAAGCGACGCGACTCCGTCGCGTTCCGCCGATGCACGCTGCCGCCCCCGCGCTTCGCTTACACTGGATGCCCATGCCCTTCGATCCCCTCGCCATCCTCGGCCCCACCGGCCCCATCGCCCGCCGCCTCGGTGACCGCTACGAGCAGCGGCCCGAGCAGGAAGCGATGGTCCGGGCCGTGCAGCAGGCGCTCGACGGCGGCGAGCAGTTGCTCGTCGAAGCCGGCACGGGCGTCGGGAAATCGTTCGCCTACCTGCTGCCCGCGATCGAGCGCATCGCCACGGCGCGGGCGCGCAGCGAAGAAGGAGACGACGAGGACGGCCGCTCCGCCCGGCCACGCGTCGTCGTCTCGACGCACACCATCGCGCTCCAGGAGCAACTGGTCGATCGCGACATTCCGCTGCTCCAGGCGGTGCTCGATGAAGAGTTCTCCGCCGTGCTGGTGAAGGGGCGCAACAACTATGTATCGCTGCGCCGGTTGATGAACGCCTCGAAGCGGCAGAACGAACTGTTCGCCGAGCCGACCACGACGCGCACGCTGCACGCGATCGAGGACTGGGCTTACGAGACGGCCGACGGCTCGCTCGCGACGCTGCCGCAGCTCGAACATGCGGCCGCGCTGCCGCGCGTGTGGGAGAAGGTCGGCTCCGATTCGGGCAACTGCATGGGCCGGCGCTGCCCGATGTACGACAAGTGCTTCTATCAGCAGGCGCGCCGCCGCGCGGAGCACGCCGACCTGCTCATCGTCAATCACGCGCTGTTCTTCTCCGACCTCGCGCTGCGCGCCGAAGGCGTGGGCTTTCTGCCGCCGTACGATCACGTCATTCTCGACGAAGCGCACATGGTCGAGGATGTCGCCAGCGATCACTTCGGTGTCTCCGTCACCGAATCACAGGTGCGTTTCCTGCTCAGCGCGCTCATCAACCGGCGCACGGGCCGCGGCTTCTTCGCCACGTTGAACGTGCCCGACCAGCAGCTTCTGGACCGCGCGGTGGGCCAGGTGGACGCCGTCGAGCGCGCGGCGAACCACTTTTTTGACACCCTCGTGCGCTGGCAGGAGCAGCACGGTCGGCGCAACGGGCGCATCGACGAGGCGAACATCATCGAGAACACGCTCAGCGATCCGGTGGACGAGCTGGCGGTGATGCTGACGCGGTTGCGCGACAAGGCGGAGCAGGAGGCCGACCGCTACGAGCTGTCGGGGTACATCGGCCGCTGCCAGGCGGTGGCCGGCGGCCTGCGGGCGCTGCTGGAGCAGACGGTCACCGACAGCGTTTACTGGCTGGAGGTCAGCTACACCGGACGCTCGCGGCGCGTGCGCCTCGCGTGCTCGCCGATCGACGTCGGCCCGCTGCTGCGCGAGCGGTTGTTCGAGGCGACCGGCCCGACCGGCGCGCCGCTGGGCGTGGTGATGACCTCCGCCACGCTCGCCACGCGCACCGCCGACGATGCGCCCGTGCACGACAGCAGTGACGATGCGCAAACGGACCGCGCCTTCGCGCACATCCGCTCGCGCCTCGGCTGCACCGACGCCCGCGCGCTTCAGCTCGGCTCGCCCTTCGACTATCCGCAGCAGGCGGAACTGGTGGTGGACCGTTCGCTGCCCGATCCGAAGGACGAGCAATTCTTTGATCGATTGGCGCCAGCGATCCTCCAGGAACTGGAGCGCTCCGAGGGCGGCGCGTTCGTGCTGTTCACCAGCTACGAGTTGCTGCGCAAGGTGGCGAAATGGTTGAAAGCACCGCTGGAAGGGCGCGGCATGCCGATGCTGGTGCAGGGCGAAGGCGTGCAGCGCACCACGCTGCTGGAGCGCTTCCGGCACGATCGCCAGAGCGTGCTGCTCGGCACCGACAGCTTCTGGCAGGGCGTGGACGTGCAGGGCGATGCGCTGCGCAAGGTGATCATCACGCGGTTGCCGTTCGCCGTGCCCGATCGGCCGCTGATCGAGGCGCGCATGCAGCGCATCGAAGCGCGCGGCGGCAATGCCTTTGCCGAATACTCGCTGCCCGAGGCGATCCTGAAGTTCAAGCAGGGCTTCGGCCGACTGATCCGCTCGAAGCAGGACCGCGGCTCGGTGGTCGTGCTCGATCCGCGCATCGTCACCAAGCCCTACGGCAAGCGGTTCATCGACGCGCTGCCCGACCTGCCGGTGCGCGATGCGGGGGAGGCGGTGTCACCGCCCGGTTGATGTATTCGCCAATCCGTATATAATCGAAAGCGAATATATCTCTGTGGCGCTGTCGCCACGCCCGCTGGAGGTTGCCATGTCCGTGACCGAATCGCCTGCCGAGGCCCGAGGTGGGGCCGCGGCCGAGCCGCTGTGCCCAACCCGTCAGCGGTTGCCGCTGCTCGATCGTTTCCTGACGCTCTGGATTTTCCTGGCCATCGCGGTGGGCGTGGCGATCGGCTATCTCTGGCCGGCCGCGCCCGCACTGCTCGACCGGGCCAGTGTCGGGACGACGAACCTGCCGATCGCGATCGGGTTGATCCTGATGATGTATCCGCCGCTGGCGAAGGTGCGCTACGAGCGGCTGGGGCGCGTGTTTCGCGACGGGCGCGTGCTGGGCCTGTCGCTGTTGCAGAACTGGGTGATCGGGCCGGTGCTCATGTTCGGCCTCGCCGCCGCGTTCCTGTTCGACAAGCCCGAGTACATGGTCGGGCTGATCCTCGTGGGCCTGGCGCGCTGCATCGCGATGGTGGTGGTGTGGAACGACCTGGCCGACGGCGACCGGGAATACGCCGCGGGCCTGGTCGCGTTCAACAGTCTGTTCCAGGTGTTCTTCTACAGCTTCTACGCCTGGGTTTTTATCACGCTGCTGCCGCCGCTGTTCGGCCTGACAGGCAGCGTCGTGGACGTGAGCATCGTGGAGGTGGCCAAGAGCGTGCTGATTTACCTGGGCATTCCTTTTGCCGCCGGGGCGCTGACGCGGGCCGTGCTGGTGCCGCTCAAGGGCGAGGCGTGGTACGAGCAGCGGTTCATTCCGGTGATCTCGCCGGTGACGCTGGGGGCGCTGCTGTTCACGATCGTGGTGATGTTCAGCATGAAGGGCGAGGCGGTGGTGGCGCTGCCGGTGGACGTGGCGCGCATCGCGCTGCCGCTATTGATCTATTTCGTGGTGATGTTCTTCGTCAGCTTCTGGCTGGCGTACAAGGCGCGGGCGGATTACCGGCGGTCGGCGACGCTGAGCTTCACCGCGGCGAGCAATAATTTCGAGCTGGCGATTGCCGTGGCGATCGCGGTGTTCGGGATCAACTCGGGCGTGGCGTTCGCGGCGGTGATCGGGCCGTTGGTGGAGGTGCCGGTGTTGATTGGTCTGGTGAACGTGTCGCTCTGGTTGCGGGTGCGGTGGTATGGTGGCGCCGAGCCGGCGGTGGTGGTGGCGGAAGCTTCGGAAGCGCCACCGAGTCCATGAGGAGAGGGTGATGTCGCCAGTTGCTGAAAGCATCGACCATTCGACCGCGCTGTTCCGTGCGCTGGCGGACCCGACGCGGCTGCGCGTGTTGAACCTGTTGCGCGACGGGGAGCGCTGCGTGTGCGAGCTGGTGGATGTGATTGGCGGGCCGCAGCCGAAGATCAGCCGGCACCTGGCGCACCTGCGCGAAGCGGGGCTGGTCGTCTCGCGCAGGCGCGGGCAATGGATCTACTATCGGCTTGCCGATCCGGCGACCGAGCTGCACCGTCGCCTGATCGCGTGCGTGGGTGAATGTTTCGGCGACGTAGCGCAGTTGAAGGCGGACCGCCAGCGATTGTCGAAGGCGTGTCGCACTGTGGAAAATGACCGTTGCGGGTCGGGGAAGGAGTGCTGCTGATGAGCGAGCGCAAGCGCATCCTGGTGTTGTGCACGGGCAACCGTTGCCGGTCGCAGATGGCCGAGGGGTGGCTGCGCCACTTCGGCGGCGACTGGTTCGACGTGCGCAGCGCGGGCACGCAGCCCAAGGGCGTGCATCCGCTGGCGATCAAGGTCATGCGCGAGGCGGGGGTCGACATCGGGGGCCAGGCTTCGGAGCACGTGGACAAGTTCCGCGATCAGCGGTTCGATGTGGTGGTCACCGTCTGCGACGCGGCGCGCGAGGCGTGCCCGGTGTTTCCCAATGCGGGCCGGACGGTGCATCGCAGCTTCGACGATCCGGACAAGGCGACGGGCTCCCCGGAGCAGGTGCTCGACGTGTTCCGGCGTGTGCGCGACGAGGTGCGCGATTGGGCGAAGGATTTCGTGGCCGAGGTGTTGAAGGAGCCGGCGGCGGGTGAGCGTGGTTGAAGCGCGGCCGCCGTTTGCTTTGCGTGCCGGCGTCTGCTCAACTGAGTGACCTGCGAAATTGCCCAACGCCCTCCCTCGAGGGAGGGGCAGGGGAGGGTGAGGGCTTGAAGTTCAGTAGCGCCTGATCAAGCCATCGCTGCCGGTCTTCAGGCACTCACCCTCTCCCAGCCTCCCCCTCAAGGGGGAGGGGTTGAGACGGTCGATTTCGAGCTTCCGTGGATTGGAGCAGCATTGGCCGAGACATTGACCGACAAGGCGGCCACGGTGGGCCAGCAGATCCGCGATCGCCTCGACGGTCTCGGCCGCTTCACCCATTTCACGCTCGCGACCGCGGGCTGGACGTTGCGCGGCACGCGCGGCCACGGGCGGTTCCGCCTGCTCATGCCCCAGCTCTATCTCATCGGCACGCGCAGCATCCCCGTGGTCATGCTCGTGGGCGCGTTTGTCGGCGCGGTGCTCGGCGTCGAAACGTTCGACCAGTTCCAGGCCATCGGCCAGGAGCGCACGCTCGGCGGAATCATCAACCTCTCCGTGGTCAAGCAGATCGGCCCGGTGCTCGCGGCGGTGATGATCGCCGGCCGCGTCGGCGGGGCGGTCAGCGCCGAGCTCGGCACCATGCGCGTCACCGAGCAGCTCGATGCGCTGCGCGTCATGGGCGCCGATCCCATCGCCTACCTCGTCGTGCCGCGCGTGCTCGCATGCGTGTTGATGGTGCCGATTCTTACCGTCGTCAGCGACCTGCTCGGCGTCTTCGGCGGATATGTCGTCACCGTGCGCGGCTACGGCGTCAACCCCACCGAATACTGGGACTTCTCCTCCTACATGGTCACCAACTGGGACCTGCTCACCGGCGTCATCAAGGGCGTGGTGTTCGGCCTGCTCATCGGCCTGATCAGTTGCTACGAGGGCTTTCACTGCAAACAGGGCGCCGAAGGTGTCGGTCGTGCCGCGACCGATTCGTTCGTGGCCAGCTTCATGGCCATCATCATCAGCAACTTCTTCATCGCCAAGTTCCTCAACGACCTGTACGTGCTCATCTGGGGCCGCGCCGGCGCCGCCGCGTTCGGCTCGTGAGCGCGGCGCGTCAGCCGTGCGCTTCACGGGAAACCCCGCCCACCGTGTCGCGCGCGGCTTGGGGTGGAAGCGTGCGCGGGCGAAGCATGCGACGGTACAGCGACTTGACGCGCGGCGCCGGCACGCCGCATTGATAAGCCAGCAGCGCCGCCACGTTTGCCAGTGTCGTGCGGACGACCCCGTGCGCTTCCCAGCGCCGGCCGGAGGTGGTCGCCGCCGCGCCCAGCAGCGCGAGCCGACCGCGCCGGCGCATGCGCCGGACCAGCTCCACGTCCTCCATCATCGGCAGGTCCGCGAAACCATCCATCGCCTCGAACACCTCGCG
>JBMCXL010000156.1:0-7079 GCA_048621015.1 Phycisphaeraceae bacterium | reverse complement strand
TCGAGCCCGGCGACGGCCGCCGCCCTGTTCCGCCACGCCGCCGCCGCCCAGGACCCCGAACGGTGCCACCTGATCCAGGCCCTGCTCGAACCCGACCAGCCGCGCACGCGCGAAGGGCTGCTGGCCGCGGGCTTCGAGGAGCTGGCCGTGCTCGCGTACATGCGCGCCCGCGCGATGGTGCGGCCGCACGAGCTGGACGTCAGCGGCCTGACCCCCGCCGACGCCGAGCCGATCCGCACGCTGCGCTGGTCGGAGACGAACCGCCCCGCCTTCGAGCGCGCCATCCTCGCCAGCTACGAGCAGACGCAGGACTGCCCCGGCCTGCTGGGCAGGCGGCGGATCGAGGACATCCTCGCCGGCCACATGGCCGCGGGGCTCTTTCGGCCGGATCTCTGGTCGGCGCTGTATGCCGGCGACGAGCCGGTGGGTGTCATGCTCCTGAACGACGTGCCCGCCAGTGACGCGCTGGAGCTGGTTTACCTGGGCCTGGCGGTGCCATGGCGCGGCCGCGGATTGGCGCGCCGCCTGGTGCGCCACGGCCTGGGGCAGGCGACGCGCTGCGACCGCTCACGCATGATCCTCGCCGTCGACGAGAGCAACGCGCCCGCCCTGCATCTCTATCGCGATCTCGGCTTCCGCAGCACCGGCCGCAAGCGCGCGATGATCTACACGCCGGCGTAGGGTTCGGGGTTCGGGGTTCAGGGTGCGCAAGTGCAGCGTTCTTTGTGAATCAGTGCAATCCTGCTGGAACACCCAGTGAGGTTGCATCACGCCGGGCGGCATGAACACCTGCCCCGAACCCCGAACCCCGCTTTTTTCCACATGTTTTCATCATCCGGCGCCGCGCCGGTGGATAAAAAAAATTTCCCGCCTTAACAGGTTGCATTTGCTAAGCCTGAGCGCGCGCGGCGGCCTGTGAACGCGCCGGGGGCGGTTGATGCATCGCCGCTCCGGTCGTATTCTCCGCCACGCAAGACAGGACGGCTTGCCCCGCAGCACGCCAATTAGGCGCAGCAGTCAGAAGCAGTCAACAGGCGCAGCAGTCAGGTGCGACAACCGGGTGCGGTATTCACGCTCGGGCGTCTGCTGAGGGATCGGGGACGGACCCACATCACACGCGGCACGTCGAGGGGTTGCGGCTCGTCAGAGCTGTCGGCGCGACCGCGGTAGGCTTGCGGTACAACAGACTTCCAACATAGCAGGGCGACCGTGAACACGACCACCGCCTCCGATATCGGTGTGCGCATCGCTCGACGCCTCGCCGCCGACCTCGGCCCCCGTCGCTACGCGATGTGGTTCGACAAGTCGGCTCGACTCGATTTCGAGCACGAGCAACACATCCTGACTGTCGCCGTGCCCAATCGGTTCGTCGCCGACTGGATCGGCCGCCACTTCCACGACAACCTGCGCCAGGCGGCCGAGCAGGAGATCGGCGCGGCCGTCACCCTCGACGTGCGCATCGTCCCCGAGCGCTTCGCGCACCAGCACCAGGGCGAACACGACAGCCCCGCGGCGGACGAGGCCGGGGGCGCCGAAACGCCGCCCGCCCGCCGCCCCGCGCCGCCCGTGCGCGGCCGCCAGACCCCCGCCAACACCCATCGCCTGCGCGGCCTGCGCCACCGCCTCGAAGACTTCGTCGTCGGCCCGAGCAACCAGCTCGCCTACGCCGCCGCCCAGCGCCTCGCCGAGGAGCCCGCCGAGGCCGGCGCGCCGCTGTTCCTCCACGGCACCTGCGGCCTCGGCAAGACCCACCTGCTCCAGGGCATCTGCCGACGCATCCTCGAGCACCACGCCGACGCACGCGTGCTCTACACCACCGGCGAGCAGTTCACCAACGACTACATCACCGCCGTGCGCAGCAACAAGCTCGACCGCTTCCGCCGATGGATTCGCCAGCTCGACCTGCTCGCGGTCGACGATGTGCACTTCATCGCCAACAAGCAGGCGACGCAGCAGGAGTTTCTGCACAGCTTCGACCAGATCGAGCTGGGCGGGGCGCGCGTCGTGCTCGCCAGCGACAGCCATCCCAAGCTGATCGAGCAGTTCAGCGAAGCGCTGGTCAGCCGCTGCGTGCGCGGGCTGGTCGTGCCGATCCATCCGCCGGACGCGCGCACGCGCGCCCGGCTGGTGCAGGTGCTCGCCGAGCGCCGCGCGCTGGACCTGGCCCCGGAGGCGGCGCGGCTGCTGGGTCAGCAGAGTTCCGGCTCGGTGCGCGAGATCGAAGGCGCGCTGACCAAGCTCCAGGCGCTGGTGGCGCTGGCCAGGCAGAACGGCCAGCGCATCGTCGGGCCGATCGACCGGGCGCTGGTGCAGCAGTTGCTCGATCACGACCAGGCCGCGGCGCCGCGGCAGGCCGTGCGCTTCGAGACGATCCTCGACTGCGTCGCCGAGGAGCTGGGCGTCAATCCGTCGCAGGTGCTCGGGCGCGGGCGCCATCGGCTGGTGGTGCTGGCGCGGGCGCTGACCGTGCACCTGGCGCGCCGGCTCACGTCGATGAGCTATCCCGAGATCGCCACCGCCCTGGGGCGCACGAACCACTCCACCGTCATCACCGCCGCGCAGCGCATGCAGCGCCAGCTCCAGGACGAAGCGACCACCACCCTGCCAGCCCACCTCGCGGGCGAAACCTTGCCGGAGCTGGTCGACCGCCTCGCCCACCGCATCACTCGGGCATGAACTTCAGCCACATCATCCGGTTGCCGCCGCTGTCGGGGATGATCGCTTCCGCGACCCCGTCGCCGTCGAGGTCGGCGTAAAGGATGCGGTCGTCAAGGGGGTGGCGATAGTCGATCGGCAGAAGCCGGGTCGAGGCGTAGGTCTGCCCGTCCCACGCCAGCAGGTAAAGCCCGCGCTTCGCCAGCGCCACGAGGATCGCGTCGCGATCGCCGACCGCGAACGGCGCGCGGCGCACGTTGTAGGTGCCGGAGTCGGGCAGCGGCAGTTCGGTGGCTTCCCAGTTGGGATAGGTGAACACGTGCGCGCTTTCAAAGCGATGCGTGTTGGCGAGCACGTCGCGCGCATCGCCGTCGCCGTTGAAGTCGCCGGTGTCCACGTGCAGCACCGCGCCGACGTCGTCGGCGATGGTGTGGCGCGTCCATGTCCCGTCCGGATCGCCCGGCGCTTCCAGCCAGAACACGCCGGTCTGCGGCGCGCGGTTGCGGTGGCGGCGCGCGCTGTAGACGATGTCGTCAGCCGTGCCGTCGTCCGCCAGGTCGACGCGCCCGCTGGAGCCGAGCCACCACGCGCCGGGATGTTGCACCAGCACGCGGTCGTCCCAGGCGTCGGCATCGGTCACGTCCTCGCCGGTGAGCTTGAGCCGATGCACGCCGCCCTGGTCACCGCGCCGGCCTTCCCAGGCGTAGATCAGCTCGGGCCGACCGTCGCCGTCGAGGTCCGCGGTCATGGAGTCCTGCACGCCGTGCCGGCCCTTCGCGAGCACGACGGATTCCCATTCGCCGGTTGGATCGTCGCCGCGCGGCGTGAAGAGGATGACCGTGCCGGCAACCTGATCGAGCGCGATCACGTCCACGCGCCCGTCGCCGTTGAAGTCCGCCGCATCGATGCCTTCGAGCTTGCGGTGTCCCGTGCTGATCGCGTGCCGGGTCCAGGTGCGCATGTCCTCGCCCTGGCGGTACCACACCACCTCGCCGCGCTTGCTGGCGGCGGCGGCGATGTCGAGCCGGCCGTCGCCGTCGATGTCGGCCAGTTGCGCGCCGTCGGCGTCGGGCAGGGGGTCGATGACGTGCAGTTCGGTCAGCGGCGCGCCGAGTTCGGCGGTCTCGTCGGCGTGCAACCGGGCGGTCGTGACAGCGAGCAGCGCGAGGGTGAGCGTGACAGCAATGCGATGCATGGTCGTGCCTTTGTCGGTTGGGGGTGCATGGTCAGGTGGACGACGCGGCGGCCGCTTCGTTCGAGGGATGGTCCGGGTTGGGCTGCGGCAGCTTCGCCTCGACCGTTTCGCGCCAGGCGTGCAGTTGTTCGCGCATCGCCTGCGCGCGCTGCGGCTCCCTTGCGGCCAGGTCGTTTTCCTCGCCGATGTCGTCGCGCAGGTGGTACAGCTCGATGCGGTTGTCCTCGAAGAACTCGATCAGCTTGTAGTCGCCGTCGCGCATCGAGCAGCCCGGCGTGCCGCCCTGGTTGCCATAGTGGGGATAGTGCCAGAAGATCGGCCCGCGCTCGAATGACTCACCACGCAGCGCCGGCGCGAAACTCCTGCCGTCCACGTGTTGCTCGGGCAGCGGATCGAGCCCCGCCATCTCCAGCAGCGTGGGATAGAAGTCCGGGCTTGTCACCGGCTCGGTGCAGACCGAGTCCGGCTCGGTCACGCCCGGCCAGTACACGATGAGCGGCTCTCGCGTGCCGCCTTCGTACATCCATCCCTTGCCTTCATTCAAGGGCGCGTTGCAAGTCGGGCTGCCTTCCGCGGTCGCGAGGCCGCCGTTGTCGGAGGTGAACATGATGATGGTGTTGTCCGCGATGCCCTCGGCTTCGAGCGCGGCCATCAGCTTGCCGACGTTCTCATCGAGAATCTGCACCATCGAGGCGTACGTCGCATCGCTCTGGAACCGCCGGCGAACGACACGCTTGTCCTTCTTGTGCTCGCAGGGGAAATGCTCGCCCTCCTCCAGCGGGTCCTCTTTATCAAGACCGAGTGCGCGGGCCTTGGCGTTGTACTTGTCGATCTGGTGTTGTTTGCCCTGGATCGGCGTGTGCACGAGGTAGGGCCAGACGTTGAGGAAGAACGGCCGCGCGGGATTGCGCTGCTCGATGAGCCGCACGGCTCCGTCGGTCAGGTAGTCGTCGATGTGCGTGCCTTCGGGCACGTCGGCGTTTTCGAGGCCGGGCGTCTTCCAGGGACTGAAGTATCCTCCGATGGGCAAGCCGTTCTGCGCCCCGCCGAGGTTCACGTCGAAGCCCTGCCTGTCGGGATAGTGCGCTTCGCCGCCGAGGTGCCACTTGCCGACGTGCCACGTCTGGTAGCCGTGCTCGCCGAGCGTGCGCGCCAGGTTCTTTTCTTCCAGCGGCAGGTGATCGATGTAGGGGGCATCGATCAGCCGGCCGCGCGCGGGATGCACGTGCTTGCCCCAGTCGATCCAGTCGGTCACGCCGACGCGCGCCGGGTACTTGCCCGTCAGGATGCTGGCGCGCGTGGGCGAGCAGACGGGACACGCGGCGTACGCGTCGGTGAAGCGCATGCCTTGCTGCGCCAGGCGATCGAGGTGCGGCGTCTCGTAAAACGGGCTGCCGTAGCAGCCCAGATCGCGCCAGCCCAGGTCGTCGGCGAGGATGAAGATGATGTTCGGAGGGGTCATGGCAGATTCCAGCCGCCGCGCGACAGAGGCGGTTGCTTGAAGCGCACTCGTATGCGAGTGGGAGAGCGTGCGAAGTTGAATCGATTCCGGAATGGGGCGATGGTACAATTCGCCCATGGCCCCGGCAACCGTTTCCGTTGTGCTCCCCGTTCACAACCGCCCGACGGTGGTGATCGAGGCGCTGCAAAGCGTCAGCGCGCAGACACACCCGCCGCGCTGTGTCGTGGTGGTCGATGATGGATCGACCGATCGCACGGCCGAGGCGGTGCAGCAGTGGCTCGATGGCGAAGGCGCCGCGCTGAACGCGAAGCTGATCCGCCAGGAAAACCAGGGCGTCGCCGCCGCGCGCAACCACGGCGCCCAGGCCGCCGACGCGACGGAGCTGCTGGCCTTTCTGGACTCGGACGACATCTGGCCGCGCGATTATCTCCAGCGCGCCGCCGAGGCGCTGGCCGCGCAGCCGCGCGCCGCGGCCGCCAGCGCCGATCGGCTGAGCATCGACAAAAAGAGCGGGGAGCAGCACCTGGACCGCCGCGCCTGGGTCGAGGCGAGCGACATCACCGCGCGCATCTTCATGCACGGGCCGCCGGGCCTGTCCAACAGCGTCTATCGGCGCGCGGCGTTCGACGAGGTGGGCGGCTACGACCCGGCGATGCGCTGCGGCGAGGAGGACTATCACATGCACCTGCGCGTGAGCCTGCTCGGCGCGTGGCTGCACCTGCCCGGCGAGCCGGTGCGCTACCGCCAGCACACGGTGGACTCGCCCGATCCGCAGCAGCAGCTCAGCCGCCGGTGCCAGGATCGTCGGCTGCGGCTGGCGCGGATGATGGAACGGTTCGTCGAGCAGGAAGGCGGCGCGCAGGCGATGGCGGGCAGCGCGTGGCGGCGGCGCCTGGGGCGCGTGTGGCACTCGGCGGGTCGACAACTGCGCAAGCTCGAGCGGCCGGACGAGGCGGCGGCGTGCTTCGAGCGCGCGGTCGCGTGGGCGCCGTGGCACCTGCGCGCGCGGTTGTCGCGGGCGATGCTGAGCGGCGCAGCCGAGCGACCATGAACGTCCTGTTCCTGACCCGGTACGACGTGCGGGAGTTCGGGGTGGCGGAGGTGATCCGCGGCCTGGCGGCGGCGCTGGGCGCGCGGGGCGTGCGCGTCGTGGTTGCCAGTTCGCATCCTTCCACCGAGGGCGTCCACATTGCCGAGGCGGACGCCTGCCATCATCTGCCGTTGCCACACCCGCGCCTGCTGGATGCGCCGTCCAGTGTGCGCAGTCTGAGCGAGCTCTGCCAGCGCCACCGCATCGACCTGGTGCACTGTCACGGCCTCTACCGCCCCGGTCACGCCGCGCGCCTCCTGCGCAAGGCCACCGGCATCCCCTACATCGTGACCAGTCACAACATCATGCCGGCGAAGCGCGCCCGGCGCTGGCGCGTTCGCCATCGCTGCCGGCGCATCCTGAAGGACGCCGCGGCGGTGACGTGCTTCAACCGCGTGATGGCGCGCGACATCCACGGCTTTCTCGACACGCGCGCGAAGACGTGGATCATTCCCAACGGCCTCGACCTGGCGCAATGGTCGGACTCGCCCGCGCCGGCGGACGTGCCGGTGGTGCTGGGCATCGGGCGCGTGGTGTGGGACAAGGGCTTTGACATGCTGGTGGAAGCCGCCGCGCATCTGCGCGACGCCCCCGCGCCGCCGGCGTGGGTGATCGCGGGCGAAGGCGAAATGAAACCGGAGCTGGAAGCGCGGGCGCGGCAGCTCGGCCTGAACGTC
>JBMCXL010000155.1:0-7084 GCA_048621015.1 Phycisphaeraceae bacterium | reverse complement strand
GCCATGCCCTGGTCGAACAGTTCGACCGCAGAAGGCGTTCCGTTGTCGGAGCCAGCCTCTTGCGCGTGACTGTATAAGCTGAGCAGGCTGAAGCCGAGGGTGAGGCCGATACAAAGGGCAACGGCGACGAGGTGACGGCTGTACAAAGCGGAGCCTCCCTTTTCTATGTGTCGCGCCGGGCACAACTCCGCGCTGGAGCGCGCGACGGAAACGGCGAGCTGATACCAGCCACGATGCGCGCCGACGGGCCAAACCCGGACTGCCTATCGGCGCGTCCCTTGCCCCGGCATCGGCGGAGTCTAAAGTCTGGTCAGAGCGGCTGCAAGTGGAATGTGCCCGGTTCTCGCCCGAGGGGGCGGACCGGCTCTGAGGCGGATCGGCCGCCGGGGTGGCGCCCGGGGGTCGCCGGGCCGGACGCGCGGGGTTCGCCGACTCACCCCGGCGGCTTGTGAAATCGCGGCCAAACCTGGCGCAAACCGGGCCGCACCAGCAACCTGAGCCCCCTCGCGGCAGAGCGGGCGACTTGCCTTGCCCGGCGGCGCGGCCGGGGCTATACTGCGTGGCTCGTTTGACCCGCAACCCCGTCAGACAATCAGGCCCGAGGGCCGAGGTGCGACGATGGCACATAAAAAGGGACAGGGCTCGACCAAGAACGGCCGCGACTCCAATGCCCAGTATCGCGGCGTGAAGCTCTACGGCGGCCAACAGGCCAAGGCCGGCTCGATCATCGTGCGCCAGTGCGGCACGCGCTTCAAGCCCGGCTTCCAGGTCGGCATCGGCAAGGACAACACGCTCTTCGCCCTGGCCGAGGGTAAGGTGCAGTTCCAGGGCCGGCGCGTCCACGTGCGGGCGGCCGAGCCGGCGGGCGCCTGAGACGCTCATAAAACATCAACGTCATCAACGGGCGCTTTTGCGAGCGCCCGTTTTTATTGCGCCGCGGCCGCGTCTGGAAATCCAACGCCAAACCCGCCCATAGCGACCGCAGGGGCGCTGCCCGGGCTTGGCGAGGGCGCTTGTGCCTGAAGTGAACAGGCGCAGCAATTCAACAAGCGCAAAAGCTTGCGGGAGGCACAGGACGCCACACGGCACCGGTGGGGTGCTGCGTGGCGCGCCGCCTTCGACCCCAAAGGTGGCCACCGCGAGTCAGCGGGCACCATCCCGCGGCTGGTTGGGCGGCGGGCTCTGCTGTTGCTGCTGCTGGGCAGGCGGAGGCGATTGCTGGGTCTGATAGGCGGGATCCTGAGCGTTGGGGCGGGTGGTGTCCTGCTGCCGCGTTTCACACCCGACGGCCGCGAAGAGTACGGCGGCGGCACACGCGGGCATGAACAGGGCCAGGGCACGGGAGGGGGTGAATGGGTGGCAGCGCATCGATCGCTTCCTTTCACAACAGGTCCTAGCAGAGTTCAGCGCGAAGCATCGCACGGCGTCCGCTTTTGCGGGCCAGTACTGCCGCGGCGGGATATGCGTTCGTGTGATTTGTAGATTGTTTTTCTGTCCTCGGCTACGAGTTTTCCCCATTGCGGCACCGGCTGCGGATTTCGCTGAACTGCCGACCTCCGGTCCGCGTAACCCGCGCAGGATCCCGGTGTGCCAACGGCGGCGATGGAACGTATCCACGTCGACGGCGCGGCGCATCACGTAGCCGGCAAAGGGTGAACCCGCGGAGTCCGAGGGGAGCGGCTTGGCGTGGTTCCGGACCGGATGTAGCTCCCCTGCTTTGGTTTTGAAAGGAGAAGGTATGCACCGTTCCAACCTGTTGACATGGAGCACGGCGATCGCGTGCGCGCTGGCCGTCGGTTTCTCCGCCTGGGCACAGGACCTGGGCCAGCCGCAGGAAGAAGGCCAGCAGGAACAGCAGGCACCGGCCGCCGCCGCGTCGGAGCAAGAGCAGGAGACAACGGTCCGCGGCACGGTGATCGATCTGCAGACGTATCTCGATCTGACGGCCGAGCAGCAGGCGCAGGCCGGCAGCGAGGCACCCTTTGAAGACGTGGACTGGAGCGAGGACAAGCACGCGCAGGCCGTCGAGAACGGTGTGCCCGTGGCAATCCTCGAGGAGCAGGACGACGGCCAGGTGGCGATCGGCGGACCGCCCGCGGCGTACGTGATCAGCTTCGATCCGGAGAACTCGGACGGCGAGGAGGCGCACGAGACGCTGACGGAGTCGGTCGGCGAGTTCGTCGAGGCAACCGGCGAAGCGCACAACGCCAATGCGTTCCGCGGCCTGCGCGCCTTGGAGGTGCAGGAGGCCGAGAAGGCTGATGAATCCGAGTAGGCCAACCGGGCCAGCCGGCGGAAACCGCCCGGTGATCTGATCGGATCGGCTTTCGATCCCTTGGTGCAAGTGTAAGTTGTCGCACGGCCGTCGCCTTCGGGCGGCGGCCGTTTTCGCGCGCCGCCCCCCTCGCCACACCGGGCGCTGCGACCGCCGAAGGTGGGCCGAGGGTCAGGTGCTGCACCTTCCGTCGCGCCGCGCGCTAAGATAGCGCTTCTTCATGCTCATCGACTCGTCCACCATCGACGTACGCAGCGGCAAGGGCGGCGACGGATGCGTCAGCTTCCGGCGGGAGAAGTACATCCCAAAAGGCGGCCCCGACGGCGGCGACGGCGGCCATGGCGGCTCGGTGATTCTGGTCGCGAGCCCGGAGGTGCAGACGCTGCTGGACTTCGCCGGCCGGCACCACTGGCACGCACCCTCGGGGCAGCCGGGCGGGCCGAAAAGCAGGCACGGGCGCGACGGCGAGGATTTGCACGTGAAGGTGCCGCCGGGGACGCTGGTGTACGACGCGGAGTCGGACGAACTGCTGGCCGATCTCGATGCGCCGGGCAAGCAGTGGGTCGCGGCGCGTGGGGGCAAGGGAGGCTTCGGCAACGAGCATTTCAAGGGTCCGCAGAACCAGACGCCGCGCGAGGCCGAGCCAGGCGAACCAGCGGAGCAGCGCGTGCTGCGGCTGGAATTGAAGCTGATCGCGGACGTGGGACTGATCGGCAAGCCGAACGCGGGCAAGAGCACGTTGCTGTCGCGTGTGAGCCGGGCGCGGCCGAAGGTGGCGGATTACCCGTTCACGACGCTGGAGCCGCAGTTGGGGATCGCGGAGTTGGAGGGTGGAAGCCGGCGCATCGTGATTGCGGACATTCCGGGGCTGATTGAGCGGGCGCACGAAGGGCGCGGGTTGGGTGTGCGTTTTTTGCGGCACATCGAGCGCACGCGCGTGCTGGTGCATCTCCTGGAGGTCGAGCCGGGCGACGGCAGCGATCCGGTGTCGAACTATCACGCGATCCGGCACGAACTGGCGGCGTACGCGCCGGCGCTGGCGTCCAAGCCGGAGCTGGTGGCATTGAGTAAAATGGACCTGCTTCCGAGCGAGGCGGACCGCGCCACGGCGGTGGAGCTGGTGGAAGAAGCGCTGGGCAAGCGGGTGTGGCCGATCAGCGCGGCGACGGGGCTCGGCGTGGCGGCGCTGCTTGAAGCGTGCTGGCCGATGGTGGAAGATCGCGCGGCGCAGCGCGACACGCGATGGGAAGCCACGCCTGATTCGTGACCGTCATTCCGCGTGAAGTGTCCGACGGGATGGCGATCACGGTGACGAGCAAAACCGAACGGCATGGGCAAGGAAAGGCAGTGTATGGTCAAAGTGAACCTGCTGGCCGTAAACGTCGGCAACACGCGCACGCGCCTCGGCGCGTTCGTGGAAGGCGAGCTGGTCGAATGCGCCACGCTCGAGAACGGCAAGCAGGCGGCGCTGGGTGATGCGATGGATCGCGCGTTCACGCCGCTGCGCGAGCGCGAAGACACCGTCGTGCTCATGGCGTCGGTCAACCCCGAGGTGGCCGAGCGCGTCGAGTCGCAGCTCACCACGCACCTGAAGCGTCCCGTGCATCGCGTCGAGCGCGACTTCAACATTCCCATCGGCCGGCAGCTCGACCCCGAAGCGATCGTCGGTGACGACCGCCTGCTCAACGCCGCGGCCGCGTACGACGTGCTCAACCAGGCGTGCGTGGTCATCGACGCCGGCACCGCGATCACCATCGACTTCGTCGACGGCGCCGGAACGTTCCACGGCGGTGCCATCGCCCCGGGCGCCCAACTCATGCTCGACTCGCTCACCAAGCGCACGGCGCACCTGCCCGAGGTCGAGTTCGACCGCCCGAATGAAGGCATCGGCCACAACACCGTCGAAGCGATGCGCTGCGGCGTGTTCTACGGCCTGCGCGGCGTCGTGCGCGAACTGGTCGAGCGCTACGCCGAAGCCGCCGGCGCGTTCCCCACCGTCGTCGCCACCGGCGGCGACAGCAATCTGCTGTTCCGCGACTTCGACCTAGTCGACCGCGTCATCCCCGACCTGACCTTGCGCGGCATCGCCGTCACGCTCCGCCGCGCGATGGAAGCGGATCAGGAAAAGTAACGCCGCCTTCCCATGAAGCGACGCGGCTCCGCCGCGCTTCACGCCATGCTCCCCACGAACACCGAGGAACCTTCTCCCCCACAGGCGCTGCGCATGGCGCGCGTGCTGTGGTCCGGTCTGCTCGGCGGCCAGGCCGTCTTCGCCGCGCTGGTCGTCTGGCTGGTCGTCGCCGGGCAGGTGCCGCGCACGCCCAACGCATATCCGATGCTGATGTACGTGGCACTGGGAGCGCTGGCGGTGCTCACGCCGTTGGCCTATTTCCTCCGCAACCAGATTTACAAGGCAAGCTGGCGCGAGCACGCCGTGTCGCCGCGCGGCTACGTCGGTGGCAACCTCATCCTGATGGTGCTGCTGGAGGCGGCGGGATTCATCGCGTTCATGGCGGTGCTGGTGATCGGCGCGCTGATGCCGACAGTGCTGATCGGCGCGGCGGCGCTGGCGGTGCAGTTCGTGAACTTTCCCACCGGCACACCGATGCGCCCGCGCGGGCCGGCGATTGGTGAGCGGCAGGACACCCACGAACCATGAATGCGCCGGCGCCCAGCGTCACGCTCGTCACACCGCGCCAACCCGGCGCGGTGGCGCTGATTCAGTTGCACGGTGATGGTGCGACGGAATTGCTGCGCGCGTTGACGGGGCGTGAAGACTGGCCCGCGCGGCGGTTGTACCTGGTCGATTTCAGTGGGATTGATCAAGGGCTGGCGGTGCGCTGGAGTGATACATGGGTGCAGCTCATGCCGCACGGCGGACCGCGCGTCGTGGAGCGGTTGATCGAAGCGCTGATGGAGCGCGGCGCGCGCTACGTCACGCAGCCCGATGCGCGCACGCTGTACCCGGAAGCGGACAGCGCCATTGAAGCGGACGCGCTCACAACGATCGCGCGCGCGGCAAGCCCAGCGGCGATCGACCTGCTCACGGCACAGCCAGACTTGTGGCGCCGCGCTTTCGAGCGAGCCGACTCGCGGGACATCGCGGCGCGCAGCGACGTGCTCGATCGGCTGGTCGATCCGCCGACGGTGGTCGTGGTCGGGCGGCCGAACGTGGGCAAGAGCACGCTCACCAATGCGATGCTGGGCAAGTCCGTCAGCGTCGTCGCCGATCTGCCGGGCACGACGCGCGACTGGGTGGGCGGGGTGGTCGAGCTCGGAGAACCAGCGGTGGCGGTGCGGTGGTTCGACACGCCGGGGCTGCGCATGGATGCGGAGCGCATCGAACGGCGTGCAATCGAGCTGGCGCGGCAGGTGGTGTGCAGTGCGGACGTGCTGATCGCGATGCGCGATGCGGAGACGGACTGGCCGGCGACGAACGATCTGCCGCGCGAGCCGGACATGTGGGTGGTGAACAAGGTGGATGACGCGAGAACGGATGAAGCCGGATCGGTGCTGCGCATCAGTGCACAAGGCGACCGCAACCTGGACGAGCTTGCGCGGCGCGTACTGACGGTGTTGGAGCTTGAGACGTTGAACGCCGCTGATTTGTGGGCGTTTTCACCGACGCTTCGTCGAGCGCTCGCGGGCGAGGCGGTGGATCTGGCGACGTACCTCGATCAGGGTCGAGACGTGTGACAATATGAAAACCGCGCACGAAGTCATCGATGCCGCGCCAGCACATGCGCTGGCCGCGAGCGACGGCATTGCGGTGTCTACCTTGTCATCAAGCAAGCGGGACGTCAGGCGGCAATGTCGCTATTGACAGGGGTTGGCGATGGGCCGAACCACGCATCATTCCGCTTGTGAATGCATCGACGCGCCGGTTGCATCCGTCTCGGTCAGCCGGCGCAATGCCCGGTTGGCGAGCACGCCGATGACCAGCACGACCAGCAGCGCCGTCGCGATGCCGAAGAAGATCATCCAGTTCGAACCGCTTGCCATCGACTGATCCAGATCGACCTGGGAAACGCCAGCCGCGGTGAACACCGCCAGGGCGGTGCGGGGCGTGAGGCCGAGGATCGTCCCGATCAGGTAGGGCCGCATCGGCACGTGAGCGCTGGCCATGAGGACATTGGTCAGCGCAAACGGCGAGGTCGGCGGCAGACGCAGCAACGTCACCAGCAGCGTGGTTCGCCACATGCCGGCGTGCAACAGCTCGCGATGCACCGCCTGCCATCGGGGAAAGCTGTCGATCGCATGGAGCAAGCGATCCTGCGCGATGGAGCGTCCCAGGCCATAAGCAAGCCATGCACCGCCGGCGAACCCGCCCATCGCCGCCGGCAATCCCCAGCCGAGACCGAACGCCCAGCCCCCCAGAATCGCCTGGGAATAGGTGGGCAGCAGCGCGAGGCCGGCACATATGATGAAACTACCCAGATAAAGCAGCAGGCCCAGCCAACCAAGATCCTGAAGCCACGGACCGAGCACCGGCAGCGCCGCCAGGATGAGCATGCCGCCGATCGGCGGAAGCGCCGTGGCCACAACCCCCATGCCGCCGATCGGCAGCAACGCTCGCCAACGTACCGGCGTCGCGGGGCGCGGCGCCCGGTTCGTTGACGGTCGGCAGTGCGGGTCGTGCTGCTGCAATGTGTCCGTCCTGCATATCGGTGAAACGCTGCCCGCGAACGGACGCGCGGGTTTCGAGCACCGGCGCCCCATATCTCGCCGATGGACCTCTAGGGCGAAGGCCACCGCTTCTCAAATGATACGCGCTGCCCCGGCCGTGTGGCGAAGCGCCCTCCCGTGCCC
>JBMCXL010000154.1:0-7155 GCA_048621015.1 Phycisphaeraceae bacterium | reverse complement strand
GTCACGCGAATGTGGGATACATGGTTGCAGGCCGCTCGACCCTCCCCCAACCCCTTCCTGCGAGGGGCTCACCTCCCGACACTTTCGCGCAGGCGCTGCGAAACCCTCTCCCCCCGGGAGAGGGTGCCAAGCAGGTTGCGCAACATTCGCACGGCAACGCCCAACGAGGCGGGTGAGGGGATCACCATCGACCGGGCATCTACTTCGCGAGGCAACGCGATGCGGTGGTCGTTGGCCCCCTCACCCCAGCCCTCTCCCGGGGGGAGAGGGGGCACAGGCCGGCTGCGCCGGCGTCAAAAAAGTGTCGGGAGGTGAGCCCCTCGCAGGGAGGGGGTTGAGAGGGAGCGTCGGGTGCCACGGCCCGAATACCCGCGGGGTTCGCGGACTCACCCCGCGGCTTGAACGTCAGACTGTTCGCTGTGAAACAGGGGATGCGATCACCCGCCCCGCTGGCAGACGAATCGTGCTTCAGCGCTCCGCGGGCAGTTGGAGCAGGAGGCGCTGGCGAGGGCCGTCGATCCAGACGCGCCGGTAGGGGCCGGGGGCCATGTCGGTGGGCAGGCCGGTGCCCATGCCCGCGACGGTGGGCATGAGCAGGTTGGTGCCGAAGACGCCGGCGAGGGTGATGGTCTGGCCGTCGTCCATTTCGATGCTGATGTCGGTGACAAGCACCGCCACGTCGCGGTAGACGATGGTGCGTCCGTCGGCGGCGTGCAGGTGCAGGGCATCGACCTGGTAGCCGGGCACGCGCTGGATGTCGCCGCCGATGCCGCCGAGCGGCAGCTCGAAGTGGGGCGGCTGCGTCGGTTGGCCGGCGTCGTCGTAGAGGCCGAGGGCGGTGGCGTGCTCGGTGGAGATGATGCTGGCCGGTGCGCCGGTGTCGAGCAGCCACTGGCCGGTGAAGGTTTGCTGGTTGTGGCGGGTTTCGACCTCGAGCATCGGGTTGGGCGCGAGCGTGGGCATGACGCCGCGGTCGTTCGGATTTTCGTGGCGGGTGAAGTCGACGTATTCGAGCGGCACGACCAGGTCGACGTTCGCGGGCTGGTGGTCGGCGGGGTGGAGCGTGACGGCGGGGCCGGCGCCGATCTCGCCGATCTGGTCGAGGAAGTCGCCGCCTTCGAGGTTGTCGAGATTCTGCAGGTCGCCGAGACCCTGCATCGCTTCGCCGAGGCCGCCGAGCGGCGCGGGGTCGATCTCGACGACATATCGGCGGATCGCGGGCATGCCGACGACGTCGATCGCGCCCATCGCCAGTTCGATCATGGGGTTCTGCGGCGCTTCGGGGTTGAGCTGGAGGCGCGCGTTTTCTTCGACGGTCTGGAACGCGCCGGGCTGATCCATGAGCTTGCCGGTGGAGTCGGCCAGCGCGATGGTGTAGGGCGCGCTGACGTGCATGGGCGTTTCGCCGTGCAGGCCGACTTCGTGATAGACCGCGTTCGGCTCGCGCTCGATGCCGAAGCGTTCGGCGGTGGTTCGGCTGATGACATAGGCGCTGGCGCCGGTGTCGAGGAAGGCCTGGAACGAGCGGGCCGGCCCCTGGAGATCGCCGAGCGCGGCGTCGAGCTCGTCGAGATCCTGCAGACCTTCAAGGCCCTGGAGGCTTTGCAGGGCGCCGAAGGTGAGCGGCTTGCCGGTGACGGTTTCGCCGTCGCGCTGGAGCTGGACGTGGATGCGCGGATAGCCGGGCGTGGTTTCGAGCGTGCGGCCGACTTCGATGGTCTGGGCCTGAACAACCGTGGGTGGCATGGACAGGGTGAGCACGAAGCTGAGCAGGACCAGCCGCAGGCGTGATGGCGTCATGGTGGTGTCCTTCGGGTGGCGGGTCGCTTTGAAATCCGGTTTCCGGGTGGCTGGGGCCGAGGCCGACAGCCCCCGTCGCCGGGGCGTCGATCAAAGCGGCCGGCGACCGTCCTTCGAGAAATTGTCAGCATCCCGGCCAACGCCTCCGTTGGATTCTCTATACTCGGTCCCGACGTCCGTAACGTCCGCCATGCATTATCCCGCACCCGCCGGCCACCGGGCAATGGTGAAGCTCGGCGGGGCGAAGGGCCGTTGTTTTGTCGACCGCGCAGACCGAGCCCCGGCGCTCGCGCGATCCGTGGCGTCGTGATGAAACACGCGACTGGCGCAATCGCGAGTCCGCGAGCCTTCGACCGCTCTGGCGCGTGCTCTCGTTCACGCTGCCGTACTGGCCCTCGCTCAGTGTCGGGGTCGTCACCGGCCTGGCGCGGATGGTGCTGACGCTCTACATGCCGTTGTACATGAAGTACACGATCGACGACGTGCTGATCGCGTACAACGACGGCGTGGTCACCTCCGGCGAGGCGTGGGCGCGCTTCGGCTGGGCCAGCGCCCTGCTCGGCGGCATCATGGTCATGCACACCGGCGCCTCGGTCGGGCGCAGCTATTTCCCCTGGCGCGCCGCCGCCAGCGCGGTGCGCGATCTGCGCTTCCGGCTGTTCCGGCACCTGCAACGGATGTCGCTGGGCTTTCACACCCAGCGGCCGACCGGCGGCATCGTCGCGCGGCTGATCGCCGACGTCGAAGCCGCCCAGCAGGCATTCGACATGCTCCTCATCCAGCTCTCGCAGCAGGTCCTGCGCGCGCTCGTGATCGTCACGCTGCTGATCTGGACCGACTGGCTGTGGGCGCTGGTGGCGATGGCGGCGACACCGTTGTTCGTCGTGACCACGCGGCTGCTGCGCCGGCCGATGCGCCGCGCCACGCGCCAGCAGCGCGAGTCGGTCGAGCGCATGAGCGGCATCGTGCAGGAGCGCTTCTCGATGATCCGCGAGGTGCAGGCGTTCACCGCCGAACCGTACGAGGAGCAGATGGTCCTCGACGAGGCCGAGACCCTGCGCCGCCACACGATGCGCCAGCGGCTGCTGAACGGGTTTCTCACGGCCGGCTCGGAGGCGACGCGGTACATCGGCCTGTCGATCGTGCTGGCGTTCGGCGTCTACCGGATCGTCGAAGGCGGCGGCGACGCGGCGAACGCGACGATCGGGTCGCTGCCGCTGTTCTACATGTACACCAGCCAGGCGCTGCAGCCGATGGAGTTCTTCGCGCGGCTGTACACGCGCTTGCAGATTTCCGCGGCGGCGGCGGATCGCGTGTTCGAGTTCTTCGACGCCGAGCCGGACATTCAGAATCGCCCGGGCGCGCAGGTCGTGCAGTTCGAGCGCGCGCCGACGGTGCGGTTCGAGCATGTTTCGTTCGCTTATCCGACGCAGACGCCGGTGGTCGTGCTGGACGATGTGAGCTTCCAGGTCGCGCCGGGGAGCAAGATCGTCCTGGTGGGCGAGAGCGGCGCGGGCAAGAGCACGCTGATGAGCCTGCTGCCGCGCTTCTACGACGTGCAGGGCGGGCGCATTCTGCTGGACGAGCAGGACATTCGCGACATCGATCTGACGTCGCTGCGCTCGGCGGTGGCGATCGTGCCGCAGGAGCCGGTGCTGTTCACCGGCAGCATCTGGGAGAACATTCAGTACGGCCGGCGCGAGGCGACGGACGACCAGATCCGTGCCGCGGCGCGCGCGGCGAACGCCGAGCAGTTCATCCTCGAGTTGGAAGAGGGCTTCGACACGACCGTCGGCGAGCGCGGCGTGGGACTGTCCGGCGGGCAGATCCAGCGCATCGCGATCGCGCGGGCGTTCGTCAAAGACCCCGCCATTCTGATTCTCGATGAGCCGACCAGCGCGCTGGACGCGACCAGCGAGGCGCTGGTGATGGACGCGATCCATCGGCTGGCGGAGGGGCGCACGTCCTTCATCATCGCGCATCGCCTCTCGATCGCGCGCGACGCCGACGAGATCATCGTGCTCGACCGCGGCCGCGTCAGCGAGACGGGCACGCACGAGGGGCTGCTGGCGCGCAGTGGCATCTATGCCGAGCTGTGGCAGCGCCAGCACGGTGAGCTCTGACGGCGACGGGGAAGATGGGAAGTGAAGAAAAAGAAAAGCCCACGGTCGGGAGACCGTGGGCTTTCGTGTTTGGCGGCGGGCGTGTCAAGGGCGCGGCTCATTGCTCGGGCTGGGCGACGCCGATGACGCCGCAGCCGAGGCGGGCGCCGGCGTTGCCGGTGGGCTGGCCGCCGTCGTCCTCCTGGGCGTGCACGATCAGGCCGCGGCCGAGGATGGGATTGTTCGCGTCGGCGAGGGTGACGTTCTCGACGGTCAGTTCGAGCGTGGCGTTGCCCTGGTCGTCGGTTTCGAGGTTGCCGAGGTCGCCGGCGTGGCGCGCTTCGCCGTTGGGCAGGGCGTGGGGATGGCCTTCCGGATCGTAATGGCCGCCCGCGCTGGTGCCGTCGGCCGCGGTGCAGTCGCCGTACTCGTGGATGTGGAAGCCGTGGCGGCTGTTCGGTTCGAGGCCGCTGATGTCCGCGGTGACGGCGACGCCGCCGTCGGTCTGTTCGAAGTAGACCACGCCCTGCGCCTCGTTGCCCTCGGTGGGATGAAGCACGGCCACGAGACGGTCGAGATCCGCGAACGGCGAAGCATGCTCCATGCTCTCTTGTGCGGTCGCCTGGTTGGTCTGGGTCGCCACGCCGCACGCCACGAGCACGGCGGCGGTGGTGAGCACGGCCAGGGCGGTGAGTCGATTGCGCATGTCGTTGCCTCCCTCTGTGGATGGAATGACGGTGGTTCCCCCATGGAACGAACGTTGAACCATGATTCCCCCCAGAACGCGCCGGGTCAACCATGGATCATGGATTTGCACAACGGGCAGCCGCAACGGCGCGTCATCGATGTGTTTGCTCTCACCACTGACAAGCTCCGCGGACTCCGCTTGTCAGTGCCACCCTCCCGACTTGAAACCTGAAACCTGAAATTTGGAACTGCTTACAACACCACACTGTTCAGCGGCACAATCGCCTCCACCAGCTCA
Source organism: Phycisphaeraceae bacterium (assembly GCA_048621015.1). Classification (GTDB taxonomy): domain Bacteria; phylum Planctomycetota; class Phycisphaerae; order Phycisphaerales; family Phycisphaeraceae; genus JBMCXL01. Next base: position 2,268 of record JBMCXL010000154.1, on the reverse strand, counting down.
TCGCGCGTATATTCGCGCCCCAGGTCGATCGGCAGCGCCACGCCATGCTCGTGATCGGAATTGAGCACGAGCATCGTCTCGCCTTCCAGCTCGTAACCCATCTCCGTCGGCTGGTGGCCCATCACGAACAGTTTTGTCTTCCACGCCGCGGCCAACTCGTCCGCGAGCTTCTGCGTGTGTCGCCTGCCCCACACCAGCAGGTATGCTGAACCGCCCATCGCCAGATCGTCCGGCGTCGGCACACGGTCGATCACCGACGGGTCGAACTTCTCGAGCTTGCGCGGCCCCGGCAGACTATGACTGCAGAACACGCCGTTGGGACAGCGCACCGCCAGCAGCATCGCCGCGATGAACCCGTGGAGCGCGGCGCGCACATCCTCGTGGCGCTCGTGGTAGAGAAACTCCAGCCCCGCATCGAACGATTCCACCACGCTGCTGCCGGCCTTGATGATGCCTTCGCCGCCGTATTGCGCCAGCTCGTGGTTGCCCATCATCAGCAACACCTGGCCGGGGTATTCCAGCAGCAGCGCGGCGATGCGCAGGAGGGTGCGCACGGACAGGTCGCGGTCGTTGACCCGTGCCGGGCCGTGGATGATCTCGTGGAGGATCAGGTGGTTCGCCCGGCTCTCGTGGAGCGCGGCGAGCTGGATGATGCGCTGCAGGTTCAGGCCGTGGTCGTGCAGGTCGCCGGTCATGAGCACGCGGCCGCGGGTGGGCAGGTCCACGACGCTGCCGGCCCGCCGGCGGTGGTTGAGCATGGCCGTGGCGCCGCGCTGGAGCAGGTCGATGGCGACCTCGGGGTTTTCGAGGTTCAGATCACTGCCGGGCGGCGGGGCGGAGGAGCCGGGGTTCTGGGTCATATCCTCGGCTAGTGTAGCCCGGCGCCCCGCCCCTTGCGGCCTGGCGGAGCCGTTCGGCGTTCCAACGCTTCGCGAAGCGGCAAGCGGCGATGTGCCCCGGTCGCTCGCGGGCGGCGGGCGGTTGTGGGATGATCCCTGCAATACCGCCCGCTTCGAGGCGTTCTACGAAGGGTCGCGCGTGTATGGCCGAGCCGGTGCCCGAGTCCCCGCTGGAACAGACGCTGCGTCAGGCGGCCGCGGGCGACGCGGGCGCGTGGCGGCGGCTGGTCGAGGCGTACACCCGGCGCGTGTTCGGCCTGCTGCTGCGGCAGTGCGGCGACCGCGACCTGGCCGAGGAACTGACGCAGGCAACGTTCGTGAAAGTTGCCGCAACCCTCGGTGAAGGAGAGGGTTACGAGGAGCGCGGGCGGTTCGAGGCGTGGCTGTTCCGGATCGCCCTCAACGGCCTGCGCGACGAGATGCGCCGGCGCGGGCGGCAGGCCCGGGTGATGGACATGAGCTCCGGCGGGTTGGCCGGCCATGGTGAGGCGGGCGAGTCGCGCGAGGGGCTGGTGCTGCCGGACGGCGGGGCGGAGGACCCCGCGGAGGTGATGGGGCGGCGGGAGATGGTCGAGCAACTGCGGCTGGCGGTCGCCGAGTTGAGCGAGCCCGAGCAGCGCGTGCTGCACCTGCGTCACACCGCCGGCCTGAGCTTCGCGCAGATCGCCGAGACGCTCGGCGAGCCGCTCGGCACGGTGCTGGCGCGCGGACACCGGGCGCTGGGGAAGTTGCGGAAGAAGCTGGCAAGTGCGGATGCGGATGTGGATGTCGAGCCGTGAGTCGCCGAATGCATCAAGGAAAGCGGGCAAGCGATGGATGAGCGCAAGGAGATGACCGACGAGCAACTGGCGTCGCTGCTGGACGAGGCGCTGGCGCCGGCCGAGCTTTCGCCGGCGTTGACGGAGCGCATCATCGCCGCGGCGCGACCGGCGCCGGCGCGCGATGCCGTGGCGGCGCGCATCGGCAGCGGTTGGACGGCACTGGCGGCGGCGGCGATGATCGCGCTGGTGATGCTCGGGGCATGGGCGCTGTTCGAGCCCCGGCCCGCGCCTGAGCCAACGGGCGTGACTTCGCTGGCGGCGCTGGAGCGCGAGCTGAGCGCGCTGGAGGCGGCGGCCGTCGCCGAGCCGGCGCATCTCGAAGAGCAGATCGAGCTGCTGGAGTTTCAGCTCGAGCTGGCCGGGACGGAGCCGGCCTGGCCCGGCGCCGACCCGCTCGCGGAGGCAAGCGCCGAGGCGCAGTTGGACCGGTTCGTGAGCGAGCCGATGTGGCAATTTTAGTTTCAAGTTTCAAGTTCCAGGTTTCAAGTGATCAGAGACGGCGGCGAAGCCGCCGGTTGACTTGAAACTTGAAACCTGGAACTTGAAAC
>JBMCXL010000153.1:0-7167 GCA_048621015.1 Phycisphaeraceae bacterium | reverse complement strand
CGAAGACGATGAAGCGGGAGATGCCGAGGATGTTGAGCATCGCCAGCGTGCCGAGGAACAGGCCGGCGAGGACGAGGAAGACGCGCTCGCGGCGCTCGTGGAGCTGCGCGGGGGAGAGGTCGGCAGCCATACGGGTTGGCGAGGGGGGTTGGGACATGGGCGATCGGGGCGTCATGCTACCGATCCCACGTTCGGCTCACAACGCCGCGCGCCGAGCTATAATGCCGAGGCGAGCCAGCACGAAACCGACACGAGACGCAGAAAGGCAGCGCCATGACGACGCAGCAGAACAATCGGCCGCGGATCTACGACGACCAGGGCGACGAGCTGATGAGCAGCCAGGTGGTGAGCGAGCGCCTGGTGCTGGTGCCGGACAAGCTGCCGTCGCGCGACCCGGACCGGACGCCGCGCATCCGGCTGATGTGGGGCCAGCACATGCTCGACGACCTGCTCGCCGGGCGTTATCGCTCGCTGGTCTGCGCCGTGAACGCGGAGGACAACAGCCACGGCATCCTGAGCCAGCTCGCGCAGATGCTGCCGACCAGCCAGTGGAGCCCGCAGAGCATCACGGACCATGCCAAGCGGTTCGTGTCGCGCGACGAGGTGACGGTGATCAAGTATGACATGGACGCGGTGGAGGTGCTGGCGCTGCTGCGGCCGGCGCACCGCTCGCACCTGACGCTGGAGGACCTGTCGCTGGGGTTCATGATCGTCAGTGAGATGGTGCGGCGCAAGACGCAGCGGTTGCCGATCGCGTCGGTGTCGTTCCTCGGGGCGCGGGCGAATCGGCTGGTCGGCCCGACCTCGGAGGAGCCGTCGTTCGAGACGGTGCTGCGCACGATGTACGAGTCGGGGTTTACGGGGGACGTGTATCCGGCGCCGTGGATGTGGGAGTCGGCGCCGACGCCGGTGTATGCACGGTATCCGTTCCCCGAGTCGTTGACGACGATGCGCGAAGGCGGGTTCTGAGCGCGCTTTTCATCGTCACGCGCATTTCCCGAGTTCATGTAGCCGGGGCTCGGCTATTGCGTGAATGCGGATGTGGCGCGGGCACTCTCAACCCCCCTCCCTTTGAGGGAGGGGCAGGGGGAGGGTGGGGCGCACACATACCGTTGCGTCATCGCCACGCGTATCAGCGTCACGCGCACCGCCGTCACGCGCACCGCCGTCACACGCATCGCCATCACGCGCATCAGCGCTCACCGTTGCCGGGCGCTTCACCCTCCCCAACCCCTCCCTCAAGGGGGGTTGAGGTGGTGCGCGAAGGTTTGGGTGAACCTATTGGATCGCCGGCGCGAATCTGCTACGCTTGCGCCGGCTTCGCGAAACCTGGAACGCGAAGGGGGAGGTCCGGGCGGTCCCTCACTCGATCCGCGCCCGCTGTGAACACGCGAACGATCCACGGAGCCGCGAGCCCATGTCGGTGCCGATCTCGCAGATGTGGACGGTGGCGAGCTACGTCCTGAAGCGGCGGATGAAGGGCAACAGGCGCTATCCGCTGGTGCTGATGCTTGAGCCATTGCTGCGATGCAATCTCGCGTGCGCGGGCTGCGGAAAGATCCAGTACCCGGCCCACGTGCTGAAGCGCGAGCTTTCGCCCGAGGAATGTTTCCGCGCGGTGGACGAATGCGGCGCGCCGATGGTCTCGATCCCCGGTGGCGAGCCGCTGCTGCATTCGCGCATCGGCGAGATCGTGGAAGGGCTCATCGAGCGGCGCAAGTACATCTACCTGTGCACGAACGCGCTCAAGCTGAAAGAGGCGCTGGAAGGCGAGTGGTTCCAGCCGAGCAAGTACCTGACCTTCAGCGTGCACATGGACGGCGAGCGCGAGCACCACGACTTCGCTGTCTGCCGCGAGGGCGTGTTCGACAAAGCGACCGAGGCGATCCGCATGGCTGTCCAGCGCGGCTTCCGCGTGACGACCAACACCACGCTGTTCGACGGCGCCGATCCCAACTCCGTGCGCGACTTCTTCGACCAGATGATGGCGCTCGGCGTCGAGGGCATGATGGTAAGCCCCGGCTACGCATACCCCAAGGCGCCGGACCAGCAGTCGTTCCTGCACGAGCGCGGCAAGACGAACGACCTGTTCCACATGATCCTCTCCAACAGAAAGAAAGGCTGGCGGTTCAACCAGTCGCCGCTCTATCTCGAGTTCCTCATGGGCCAGCGCGATTACGAGTGCACGCCCTGGGGCAATCCGACCTACAACATCTTCGGCTGGCAGAAGCCGTGCTATCTGCTGCAGGACGGTTACGCCGACTCGTTCCAGGAGTTGATGGAGGAGACAAGCTGGCAAAACTACGGCCGGGCGTCGGGCAATCCCGCGTGCCAGCAGTGCATGGTCCACTGTGGCTACGAGCCCAGCGCGGTCGACCACACGTTCAGCTCCTTCGGCGGCATGCTCGGCAACCTCAAGGCCATGCTCTTCAGCCGCTACGCCAGCCCGCACGCCACGCGCCGCCTCAAGGAAGAGCAAGGCAAGCCACACGGCCCGCTCGCCCAGCTCCAGAACATCACCGTCGACGGCAAGCCCGTGCTGGAGCGCGACAGCAGCGAAGCGGCGTGAGCGCGGGCGCGCCAATGGGGGAAAGGGCGGGTTTCTGGTAAGATAAAGCAGGAAACGCAGGAACCGCGGGAGGCGCAGCAAACCGGGGGCGCGGTCGAAAGCTGCATGCGCTGATTTTCTGTTCTCCTGCGATTGCTGCGTTTGCTGTTTTTCTTTTCGTGAGGGACGTGCCGCATGCCGCAGATGTCCGGTCAACCACTGAAGCCGCGCTCGCGCCGCATGGCGGGGCTGCACGCGCTGCTGGGGCGCGTGGGGCTGCTGCATCCGCGCACGCGATGGCCCGTGCTGCTGCTGGTGGCGACGGTGGTGCTGATGTCGCTGGAGCGGCTGCTGATCCTGGTGTCGATGCCGGCACGGTTCGCGGCGGTGCATGCGCTGGAGCTGGTGTGGGCGTTTCTGGTGGGGCTGCGCTTTGACGTGGTGGTCGGCGCGACGCTGGCGGCGCCGCTGGTGCTGGTGTTGACGTTGGCGCGGCCGGCGACGATCGAGCGGCGGTGGCTGCGGCGCGCGGTGGCGGGCTACGCGGCGGTGACGCTGGGGGCGCTGCTGCTGCTTTGCATCAGCGATTTCTACTTCTTCCGCGAATTCGGGCAGCGGTTGAACGACCGCGTGTTCGAGTACGCGCAGTACGACTACATCTGGATGACGGTGCTCGGGCAGTACCCGGTGGTGCCGGCGCTGGTGGTGGTGATCGTGGCGGGACTGACCGCAGGGCGGCTGCTGGTGCGGTGGGGCTTTGACGATCGTTACAACGGCGGGCCGAAATGGCAGGGGGTGTTGTGGCCGACGCTGATGGGGCTGCTCCTGGCGCTGGCGATTCGCGGCGGCGTGGGGCCGAAGCCGCTCAACACGGGGCCGGCGTTTTTCAGTGACTCGCCGGTGGTGACGCAACTGGCGCTCAACGGCGGGTTCACGCTGCGCGAGGCGGCGGTGAGCCGATACATGCGCGACGAGGAGTTGAACGCGTACTACCGGCTGGACATGCCGGGCGAGGCGTTCGACGAAGCGCAGCGCGCCTTGGCCAGTGAAGGCGACCGGTTCCTCGGCGATCGCGACAATCCGTTGCGGCGCGTGACGGGCACGGATCGGCCGCGGCGCGACTACAACGTCGTGCTGGTGGTGATGGAGAGCATGAGCTGGCACTACATCGGCGCGATGGGCGGGCGCGAAGGCCTGACACCGAACCTCGATGCGCTGATCGAGCAGGGCGTGTTCATGGAGCGCTGCTTCGCCGTGGGCGAGCGCACGACGCGCGGCATCACGGGCATCATCGCGGGCTTTCCCGACTTGCCGGGCGACAGCGTGAGCACGCGCCTCGACGCGCATCGCAGGTTCCTCACGCTCGGACAGGTGATGGAAGATCGCGGCTACGAGACGATGTTCATCTACGGCGGCCAGCCATATTACGACCATCGCCAGGCGTTTCTCGGCGGCAACGGCTACGACCGATTCATCACCGACGAGGATTTCACGTCGCAGACATTACGCACCGACCTGGGCTGGTGCGACGGCGATCTGTATCGCACGGCGCACGGCGCGCTCGCGGCGCAGCCGAGCGACAGGCCGTTCTTCGCCACGCTTCTGACGTTGAGCTTCCATCGGCCGTACGCGATCCCCTCCGGCGAGATCGAGCCGGTGGCGCCCGACGAGCCGGGCGCCGAGCAGCTCAACGCGATCCGCTATGCGGACCATCGGCTCGGCCGGTTCATGGACGCGGCGCGCGAAGCGGATTACTTCGAGGACACGCTGTTCGTCTTCGTCGCGGACCACCCCGGCGGGTTCGCGGACGATGCGCCGAATCCCGCGGCGTTTCGCGTGCCGTTTCTGATCTACGGCAGCGAGGAGGTGCTGGCCGAGTTGGACCAATCGCCGCGGCGCGTGTCGACGGTGTGCAGCCAGATGGACGTGGCGCCGACGGTGCTTTCGCTTCTGGGCGGTGAATACGAGCACAGCTTCTTCGGCTCGAGCGTGCTGGATCGGCCAACGTCGCAGGGCCAGGCGCTGATTCAACCGGGCGACGGCTCGCTGGTGTACGTGGACGGCCAGCAGCGCGTCGCGATCGTCCCGCCGTTCGAAGGCGAGCCGCGGCTGCTTCGCTTCGATGCGCCCGGTGCGTTGACGCCGGTGGATGAGACGACGTCGTTCGGCCTGCTCGGGGCGCATCGGCGGCGCGCGGTGTCATTGATCCAGGCGGCGGACGAGCTCTATCGACGCGGGGCGTATCATCGGCGCGGCCGCGCACTCGTGGAAGAGCCTGCGGTGCTGCCCGAGGGAGCATCTCATGTCAGCCCCTGACAGTGCGCGGCCGGGGTTCGATGCCTATTTCATGGCGATCGCCAAGACCGTGCGCACGCGCGCCGACTGCGTGGGCAATCGCGTGGGCGCGGTGCTCGTGCGCGACGGCCGCATCGTCTCCACCGGCTACAACGGCACGCCCGAGGACATGCCCAACTGCACCAACGGCGGCTGCCACCGCTGCGCGCATCGCGATCAATACCCGTCCGGCGAAGCGTACGACCTTTGCATCTGCGTGCACGCGGAGCAGAACGCGCTGCTCGCGGCCGCGCGCTTCGGTATCGCCGTGGAAAGCAGCACGCTCTACACGACGATGCGCCCGTGCTTCGGCTGCACGAAGGAGATGCTCCAGGCAAAGGTGCACGCGGTGTATTACCTGCACGACTGGCCGATCAAGGACGCGACGAAGCGCCACGAATACGAGAAGTTGCAGGCCCGCTTCCCCGGCGGGATTAGGCAGATGGACGTGGCGGACGACGACGAGGCGTGGGCGGTGTCGAACAAGCGCGCGGCGGCGGAAGACGTGCCGGGGGAGACGGGGCATCGGGCGCCGTGATGCGCCGACCCGAGACGAGCCGACTACATGGATACCCATTCCGGGCCGACGTCACGCGGCGGAGACCTTTGTGGTGTTCCTGACGCATCCCGCAATTATCTCAGGGTTACTTGGCCTGGCCGTGCTGGGCCTTTGGTGGCTCGTGCCCATCTTTGTGCGCATGCCTGCGGATGTCAGACGAGTGCGTGAAGGTGAGGATGCGACCGAACGCGCAGTCATCCTGTTCTATTGGCTGATCAGTATCCCAGCACTTGTTCTTACGGTAGCGTGTGCAGTGGGAGGCATTGTCGGCCTAATGCGCCTGTTCTTTTGAACAAGCCATGAAGAGGAGAGGGATAGGCCAATTTTTTCGCAGAAAAAGTAGAATGTCCCTTCCCCCTCAATCGATCGACATACGGGCACGCCGACCATCTGCACATGATGCCGTGAACCGCTTCTGACAGCGAGCAAAGCAACCGCCATGACATCGCCCAGACCCTTCGCGTCGCACGGCAGTGAGAAGATGATCTATGACATCCGGATGGGGCCGCAATGCCTGCACCACGACGGGACTTTCTGGGCGGTCTACCAGGCGAACCCACAGAGCGGAAAGCCGCTGCCGCACATCATTCGTCGCGATCCGCACGGCCGATGGAGCGCGCCGGTGGTCCTGGGGGAAACCTCGCATTTTGATCATCACTTCGCGCCGGTGCTGTGGGCCGATGCCCAGACCCGTTTTCATGTGCTCTACCACTGCCACGTTCACGGCGGCGGCCGGCACCTTGTCTCCGGGGCGGGATATGACCTGGAAAACTGGGAGGAGGCGCCTTGCATCGCACCGTCGATCAGCTATCCGCGACTGCTTCGATGTCCCGACCGAACGCTGGTGCTCTACTACCGAGCGCTCGGCCACATGGGGTTCTGGACGTATCGCACCAGCGCCGATGACGGCTTGACCTGGCATGGACCGGCCACGCCGCACGTCGACTTCGATCAGCGCCCCGAGCTGCCCGGCGACGAGTGGGCGGGAAGCTATCACAGCGTCGCACTGTCGCGCGACGGGGCGTCGCTGCACGTGGCCTTCGTGTATTGGGACGAGCGCGGCCTGGTCAATCCGCTCTACGAGCGCAAGGTCGGCTTTATGGATCGCTACAACCTCTACTACCTTCGCCTGCACCTGGCCAGCGGCGCTATCTTCACCATCGACGGCGAGCCGCTGGAAAAACCGCTGAACCGCAAAGACGCCGACCGCTGCCTGGTCCTCGACACCGGTCAGCACCTTTCCAACATGCCGTCCATCTTTGTCGACGAGCACGACAGCCCCGGCCTGCTCGTGCCCGTCAGCGGCGAGCAGCTCGACGATTGCCGGTTCTGGTACATCGCTCGCAAACGCGGCGAATGGGTTCGCACCCCGGTCGCGCCGACCAGCAGCACGTGGAACGGCTCGCACATCGAGGCCGCGGCCGACGGCGGTATCACCGCGTTCATCGTCGGCCCGGCCAACGCGACCGGCGAACGCACGTATGGTGGCGGGCCACTCCAGGCATGGCGATCGGCCGATCGCGGCGACACCTGGCAGCTCACCGCCGACCTCACGCCCGAGCCGGGCCTGCTCTGCAACAACCCCAAGCCGGTGGAAAATCTCGACGGTTCGGTTGTGCCCAGAAGCCTGACATGCTTCGGTTGGCCGGGCCCGCAAGCGATCCAGCGCGACCGCTTCACCGGCCGAGCCTACCTGTGGCAGGACGGCAACTGGCTTTGAGAGGCC
>JBMCXL010000152.1:0-7221 GCA_048621015.1 Phycisphaeraceae bacterium | reverse complement strand
TGTCGAACTTCGAGCCCTCACCCTCCCCTAACCCCTCCCTCAAGGGAGGGGGGTTTGTTAGAGCCCGTTATAGCCGGAACGGGGATGCACGCCAGCGCCGGCGCCAGGACAAGTGACCACCCGATTGGGAGATTTCCCGCCTTCGCCTGAATTGATGGGACGCGCTACGTTTCATTCGAAACGACGATTGACGGGGAGCACCGGTTCGACGGTTCGACGGTTCGATCCCGGGCTCTTTCCCCATCACCTTCGCTGCCCGTGTTCGCATCGCGCTGTTCCCGGGGCATCATGGTATAACCGTGGTGCGAGCTTGCAATGAGCTGTGGATTCGCAGTGGCCTGCTCTGACGACACACATCCGCCGGGTCGGCTGGATTCTTCCCTGAAACATCGCTCTAGATTCGGGGAAGGGAGCATCCACGGGGGAGGCTCGGTCCTCAGGACGTACACCGCCGCTGCATGTTGCTGTATCCATCTGTCCGTCCGCTACTCCCGCGCGGGCGTCCCGCCGCCGTCGGCTTCGCGCCGGCTGGAGCGTGTTTCGCGGCGCGCGTCCCGTCGGTACTGCTCAGCGGTCATGCCTATCAGCCGGCGGAAGTTGATCGACAACAGTTCTGGCCGCGAGAAACCGCAGAGCATGGCGATCCGGCCGATCTTCAGATCCGTCTGCGCCAACAGTTGCTTGGCGCGCTGGATGCGCGCGCGGCGTAACTCGGCGGCAGGTAGCCGGTTGACGTGCTTCTTGAAGCGCGTTTCCAGCGAGCGGCGCGACACGCCCACATGATCCACCACGTTCTCAACCGTGATCGGCCGATGACAGTTCTCGCGGATGAAGCGCAACGCACGCACCACGTCCGCGTCCTCGTAAGCGTACATCTCCGTCGAAGGGCGCACGGTCACGAATGGAGCCGGGATCGGCACCGTCATCGTGGACGTGGGCGCCGCTTTTCCCCGCCAGATGCCGTCGATCAGCCGCGCCGTTTCATAGCCCACGCTTTTCCCGTCGAGTTGCACGCTTGAGATCGACGGCTGCATCAACTCACACACCATGTCGTCGTCGCCCGTGCCGAGCACTGCCACGTCTTCCGGCACGCGCAGGCCAAGGCGCTCACACGCGATGATTAACCGCGACGCCCACATATCGTTGAACGCGAACACACCCACCGGCGGCTCAAGCGACCTCAGCCACGCCATCTGCTCCTGAATTCGCTGTTCCATGCTCCACACCGGCACGGTCACGCGCTCGACCTCGAGCACGCTGCACGCATGGCCCGCTTCGCGCACCGCCTGCTCAAATCCGCCGCGCCGTGCCGCGCTGACGTCGTCAACGATGCCCGAGTAGCCGAACCGCCGCAGCCCCCGCGCCATCAGGTGCTCCGCCGCCACCCGCCCCGCCTGCACGTTGTCCATCGTCACCCGCGGCACCGCCACCGGCTCATACTGCTCCGGCCAGCCGACTCGCACCACCACCGCCCCCATCGCCCGCACCCGCTCGATCAACGGCAGGTCGTACTGCCGCAGCACCAGCGCGTCCGGCGGCCACGTGTTCAACACCGACCCGAGCCGGGGGCCGTGGTCGGCGGTCGTGCCCAGCCACGGCAGGCGGTGGTCGCGGATGTATCGGCCAAGACCGCGCGCGATGTCACGTTCGTATGTGTCACGCACGCTCAGAACGACCAGGAGACGTTTGAGCTCGTCCGAGCGGGCGGCATCGTGACGCATGGCTTCATCATCCCCTGTTTTGCGCAAAAGAGCAATCTGTTTTGCGCAAAACGGGCGCTGCCGCGAGGTCGATCACCGCGTAACCTAAATTGAGACCCTCGGATACGTGAGCCGCGGGAGCTCCGGCAATAAGCGAAATCCGCCGGCGGTTCACTTGATCGCGGGTCGACCTGTCTCCGAGGGTTTCGCTTCGGCCGAGTGCGGCCGAATCGCCATTCTGGCTCGACCGGCCGCCGCGGCCCTTTCTTCGCTTCTGGCCGGTCCCCAATTGGGAGGCCAACCATGTTCTGGAAAGCTCACACGCGCGCCGCGGAACGACCTCACGCCCACCTCATTCGAGCCGTCGCCGGCAGAGGGGCCGAGCCACGTCCTCGCCGGGCGGGCTTCACTCTCGTCGAGCTTCTGGTGGTCATCAGCATCATCGCGCTGCTCATCGCCCTTTTGCTGCCCGCTCTCAGCGCTGCCCGCGAGGCGGCGAAGAGCATGCAGTGTCTGGGTCAGTTCCAGCAGATCGGCATCGCGCACGCCGTGTATGCCAATGACTATGACGATCAGGTGGTGATCGGCCGCCAACTCATCAACACTGGCACCTTCAACGTGGGCTTCTCCTGGGCACACCATCTCGCGGTGCCCATGGGGTACGCCAGCCTGGTGCCCGATACCGCTGAGGCGCTGGCGAAGCAGGGACGCGGTGGACCGTTCTGGTGTCCGAGCGTGGAGCCCAACCCGCATCCGCAGCGGTGGCGCGAGTACATCACCTACGGCCGCAACCGTCAATTCGATACGACCAACGGCTTCGGCTCTTCCGCCAACCCGATGGCTCCGCACTTCTTCCATGAATTTCGCACGCCGTCGGAAACGATGATGAACGTCGAGTACTACCACACCCACCAAACGCTCATGCGGTACTATCCACCCAGCGACCACGGCCCGAAGAACATGCTCCTCCCTCACGGCAACGGCAGCACCACCAACATCCTCTACGTCGATGGCCACGCCGCTTCGATGCGCATCGAGCAGGACCCGGTCGTGGTCCTGCACCCGAGCAATATCGGCGCTTCGTTCTGGAGTAAGGACTGAAGCGCGGAAGTAGAAGTCCCAAGCCGACAAGTCTTCAACCCGTCAAGGCATCAGCGAACAGATCAGTGTTTCTTCCTTGTTTCGGTAAATCGCCGGCTACCTTGGCGCCACCGCCCCCGAAGTTGCATTGCCCGCGCAACGTTTGCGACATCCGCCATTGGATGAGCCGCCACCATCATCGTGAACCCACATCTAATCGCGACGGATCAATTCCGCAGTGATCAGAGGCGCTGCCTGCGCAAACGCCATGGACAGGAGACGCTCAGGATGACCCATCGGCCTCGTCGGGAGATATTCGCGCCGGGCCCCGTCGGCAAAGAGATCGTGTTGTTCACCGTGCTGTTGCTGGCCGCGCCGGCGCTCGCTCAGCAGCGCGAGGCCGGTGAGGCGCAACTCAAACAGATGCGGGCGCAGGCGGGCGTGGCGCACCACGAGCTGTGGCAGCGCTTTCCGATGGTGGGCTTGCCCTTGATCGCCGAGGAGAACGCGCCGACGATCGACGGCGAGGTCGGTACGCGCGAGTGGTTCAATGCTGCACAGATCGCTTACCTGCTGGACATGTCGCGCGGCATCCAGGTGCAGGAGAAAACCACCATCTACATGGCCTACACCGACACGCACTTGTACGTCGCTTTTCAGTTTCAGCGGCCCGAAGCGGCGCGTGTGCCGACGAAGCAGGACTTCTTTGAAGTGCTGTTCGACACCAACCACGACCACGAGACCAACCTCAATTTCGCAGCCGGCCTCGAGGAGATCCTCTGGGACGGTCGCGGCACGCCTCTGATCGACAAGAGCTGGAGCGCCAACTGGAACTACGCCGCCCGTCAGGCACACTTCGGCTGGGAAGGCGAGTTCGCCGTCCCCTTCGCCGACCTCGGCTTCGACGGCGCGCCCGAGGCCGGCAGCACGTGGGGCTTTGACTGGGTGCGCAACGAGCGAACACCGCAGGACCGCCTCGCGACCTGGTCGTTCCGCGGTCAGGACTGGCACGCGCTGGAGAACTACGGGCACATCCGCTTTATGGGTGAGCCGGTCGCGTTCGCCGTCGAGTCCATCGGCTGGGACAGCGGTGAGCGGCGCGGGGGCGTGCGCGTGCGCGTGTCCAACTTCAGCGACAGCACCTACGAGGCGCGCGTGCTCAGCCAGATCCGACGTGCCGAGACGCCGCCCACCGAGCCTTACTATCCGCGCATTGAAGGCGCGATGACCGAGGACCTGCCCGCGGCAATCGGCGCGCAATTGACCGATGAGATTCAAAGCGCGCTCGATGAGTATGACGTGATCGAACAGACGGAGCGCGCGTTGGCCGTGCCCGCACAGCAGTCGCGCGTGGCCGAGCTGTTCATTGACGACGAGCCGGGGCCGTACACCGTCGGTTTCGCGGTGTATGCGGACGAGGAGCTGGTGGCGGGCGGCCTCGTGCCGTTCGACGTGGCCGAGCCGCTGGCGGTAAGCATCAACAGCTATCTCTATTCGGCGCACCAGGTCGAGGCGAAGGTCGATCTGCGCCGCGTGCTGGACAAGGTGGCGGAAGATTCGACCGTGGAGTTGACGTTCCTCGGCCCCGACGACAAGGTGCTGGACGAGCAGACGCTGACGCAGGTGCATGGGAGGGAGCGCGTCACCGGTTGGTTGAGCGCCGAGCCGATCTCCGGCGCCAACTGTCGCGTCGTGGCCAAGCTCACCCGTGGGGGTGAAGTGGTGGCGGAGCGCGCGGCGGCGCTGCGTGTGCCCGAGCGGCCGGCTTGGCTGGCGAACGGGCGCGGGCGCGAATTGGCGGTGCCCGAGCCGTGGACACCGGTGCAGGCTGCGCGCGAGCGCACCGCGGTTTGGGGCCGACAGTTCATGTGGACCGGCGAGAGCATCCTGCCGGAGTTGAGGGTCAAGGACCAGCGCATTTTGTCGGAGCCGATGTCGTTGACGTTCGCGGACGGCGCGGGTGAGGCGCTGTCTTTGCATATGCGTTCGTGGGAGTTGGCCGAGTCGTCGGAGGACGAGGCGGTGTACCGATTCGAGGCGGCGCTGGGTGATGCGGCGGCGCTGCGCGGGACGGTGACGGTCTCGTTCGACGGGATGGTGTGGTACGAGCTGTCGCTCGAGCCGAACGCGTCGATGACGCTGGGCGCGGCGACGTTCGAGGCGCCGGTGGACGCGGCGTTCGCGCAGTTGCTCACCACCGGTAAAGGCGAAGCCGACGATCGGCAGCAGTATGCCGGCGCGGTGCCGGCGGATGGTTTGACCGCGCCGTTCCGCTTCGCGTTCTGGGTGGGCAATCTCGACGGCGGGTTGCAGTGGTTCGCGGAGAACAACCGCAACTGGTCGAATGCTGACGAGTTGGACGTGGTGCGCATCGAGCCGACGGACGAGGCGGTCACGCTGCGCGTGAAGATGGTCGATCAGCCGACCGAGCTGGCCGAGCCGATCGAGTGGAAGTTTGGTTTCGTGCCGACGCCGTCGCGCCCGAAGCCGCGCCACTGGGGTGAGTTCGGCTTCTTTCAGAGCACGGGCATGCCCGGCAACGGTACGGAGGGCGCCGAAGCATATGTGAACGAAGCGCTGCCGGCGATCAAGCCGTACGCAGTGATTTTCTTTTCGCAGTGGACCGAGCTGTTCGGCTATCCGGGCACGCAGAACCCCGAAACCGCCGAGCAGCTTCGCACGAATGCGCGCGTGCTCGAAGAACACGACATCAAGACGCTGGTTTACGCCGGCTGGGGGGTGAACACCGAAGCGCCGATGTGGAACGACTTTGGACGCGAGATGATCCGCCTGCCGATCCGCAACTCGGGTTACGGCACCTACCGTCAGTGTCCTGCCGGCCTGTTCAACGACTTCTTCGTCGAGCACGTCGCACAGATGATCGAGAACGAAGGCATCCACGGCATCTATCTCGACTCCGTCGCTTCGCCCGTCTACTGTGAAGCGCCGCATGGCTGCGGATGGCGTGACGAGGACGGCGAGCTGCGCGGCTCGTATCCCATCCTCGCCACGCGCGACATGTATCGCCGGTTCTACACCCTCGTGCACGGCGGCCTGATCGAGGACGGGGTGATCTACAATCACCAGTCACCGCCCGCCGTCGTACCAATTGAGGGACTCAGCGATGTGCGCCATCCCAGCGAGTTCGCGCAGTTCCATGAGGGCGAGTTTGACGGCGAGTTCGTCGATTACTTTCTGGCCAAGAACGGCGGCGAGCAGTTCGGCCTCTATGCCGAGCTGACCAACAAGAACTGGATGGACCCGCCCAAGACGGTCAACCAGGTGCTCGCCGTCGGTCTGCCGCAGCACATCGGCATCAAGGCGATCGTCGGCCAGAAGCAGGATTGGATTCCACTGGATTACAGCGTCAAAGGTCAGCCCATGCCCAAGATCTGGGCCGCGAATCGCTGGCTGGGCATGAAGGAGGCGCGGTATCTGCCGTATTGGCGTAACAGTGAGTACGTGACTGTTTCGCCGGATCGGCGCGCTCTCTCGGCGCTGTGGCTGCGCCCGGGTGAGAGGGCACTGCTCTGCGTCTCGAACCTCGCCACCGAGGCGCGCTCGCTCCACGTTGAGCTCAACCTCGAAGCGTGCGAACTCGATAATATCGAGCTTCAGGACGCGATCACTGGTGAAACAATCGAGCACAGCAACGGTCATTTCGAGATCAAAATCGATTCCGAGCGCTATCGCCTACTGAAAGTGATCGACCAGTAAAACACGCGCGCGGGATCAGAAGCCCGTTGGGTCCGGCGATCTGAACCTCGGAAATGCGGCAACCTCGGCGCGATGCATGCCATGGCGCATCTCTGGCAGGAACACTGCACATGATCCGGAACACCTTCCACTCGCTGCGTAGATGGGTTCTCGCGGCACTGTTGCTGACCATGCCGGTCGCCCCCGCCTCGGCGCAGACCACCGGCACACTGACGTATCCGGCACAAGGCAACCTTGACCTGCGCGCCGGCACGTTCGAATGCTGGGTGCAACTCGCCTTCGATCCGACGGAGGTCCTGCCGGTGGAGAAGTATCACGGCCTGGCGTCGTTGACCCAGTTCGGCGGCCAGAACGGCGGCGTGAGCATCGGCTACGCCGCCGGCGCGATGGGATGGGACACCGCCGGCTGGACTGTCAGCGTCGCGCCCCAGCCGCCGATGCATCCCGGCGGTCAGAAGCAGATCATCATGAAGCCGGGCGAGTGGCACCACATCGCGTTGACCTGGGACGGCCGCATGATGCGCTTTTATGTCGATGGCGAGCCCGCCGGCGCGCGCAAGCAGATCGAGCCGTTCCGCATCGCCGGCCCCGTGCTCGACCGTGCCATCCACATCGGCGACCAGTGGCATCGGCGCGGCCGATTCGTCATCGACGAGCTGCGCAT
Organism: Phycisphaeraceae bacterium; assembly: GCA_048621015.1. GTDB lineage: Bacteria > Planctomycetota > Phycisphaerae > Phycisphaerales > Phycisphaeraceae > JBMCXL01. The sequence continues at coordinate 60 of JBMCXL010000152.1, read as the reverse complement.
TTCTTCCGTCGCCCGCGAGCCCGAGGAGCTGGGCTGGCACGGCCCGTTGAAGCCGGACCC